>NZ_JBLLVA010000018.1:0-102118 GCF_047739745.1 Borborobacter xinjiangensis
TGAAGGACCGGCAGGGACCGGTTTCGTGCAGGATACCTCCTGCTATCATAGAGCGTCGCCACCAACGCGCGGAGATCGGCTGATGCTCGCAATCCGCTTCATCAACTAGGCGAGGCTCATCCCCATCCGATAGAGGCCGGGTGCCGGCGGAGCATGCGAATGATCTGGTTCATCCTTGGCGCCACGTTCGCCGTTGCGCAGGCCGGATGGGGCCTGGTTAGAAAGCCGATTTGGAGTGAATACGCCACCCAGGTTTTTGGCACCGCCGCCATTTTGGGCGCGGCCGTGTATGGTGGCATTTTATGGGTGGTTGCCGAAATGGTTCTGAGTGTCTCGACCATATAGCAAGAGCGGGACGGCCCTCCCCCGGAAGGCCCGATCGCTCCGACCAGTAAAATCAGTACCTTCGACTTTCTCGCAACCACCGCAAGCTTCGCGCCTGTCGGACTTTTCGCCAATCGGCGTGGCTGATCGAGCCCATGAGCACGAAATCGGCGCATCGATCAGGCAAACGTCCAGTTCTCATCCATCTTCTCTTTTCCACCGCGTTTCTCTTCTGTATCAATCAAGCGGGGTGGCAACCTGTTGAATGGAGAGGGAATTGATGCGGAAGATTATTGTCGCCGTGGCCGTTGTTGCCGCATTGAGCGGCTGCACCACAACCGAAAAGGATGTGGGCATAGGTACGGCTGCCGGTGCCGTCATCGGCGGGATCGCCGGAGGTGGAAGGGGCGCACTGATCGGCGCGGGCGCAGGCGCACTCGGCGGCCTTCTGGTCCGCAATTTGCGCAACGGATATTGCGAATATCGTGATCGGAATGGGCAAATCTACACCGCCAGGTGCAGGTGATCAGATAGTCCAAACGACCGGAGATCGGATTACCGCTCTCCGGTCCAGCAGGGAACGAATGATGGTGTGCGCAGTTGGTCGCCGATAGGAGGTCGACCCCATGCACTCCCCTTACGCCCGTTTGGCGCTCAATCTCGTGCTCAGCGCCGTCATCATGTATCTGGTTATGTTCGCCATGATCGATGGTCTCGCCGAGTTCTACAACAACATCAATATGCTCTACATGGCGCTGATGATGGTGGCCCCGATGGCCATTCTCATGCTGCTCACCATGGGGGACATGTACAAAAGCAAAGGCCTGAACCTGGCTCTCTATGCCGGGTTCACGATTCTGTTCATCGCGTGCTTCGCTTTCACAAGGGCGCAAAGCTTCGTCGGTGACCAACAATTTCTCCGCTCGATGATCCCTCATCACTCCGGCGCGATTCTCATGTGCCGGGAAGCACCCGTCACCGATGCCGAGATCAAGTCTCTCTGCGAAGACATCATCGCCTCGCAGCGTTCTGAGATCGACCAGATGAAGTCCATTCTGGCGCGTATGTAGACAAATTTCGAAAACGCTTCGCCGAAGCGATCGCGGTCGCCTTCGCTGCCCAACACATGCGGCCGAGCCTTTCTTGCCGATTCAGCCATCCGGATTCGCGCAATACGCGAAACCCGGCCGGTTAACCATCGCGACAGATTTTTTCCCAACACTTTTAACCTTCTGTTAACCAGAACGAAAATTTGTCCATTTGGAGAAAAAATTGTTTTCAAATCAGCAGGCGGCGGACGCCGCAACGGTTGCCTACAACCCGTACACGGATCGGGGCAGCCTGGAATTCAAATTCCGATCTGGCCGTTTCGTCAAAATACGTCAGCTCATAGAAACGATACTCGCCGAGCGTGGCGAGGCACGGATACTCGATATTGGAGGGACCCAGACGTATTGGCTGATCGGCGAGGAATTCCTCCGCCAGCACAGAAATCGCATCAAGATCACGCTGGTCAATACGGAAGTCGAAAACGTCACCGATACGAGGATGTTTGATGCCCTTGTCGGAGACGGCGCGGACCCGGACCTGTTCGGTTCGGAACGGTTCGATCTCGTCCATTCCAATTCGGTAATCGAGCATGTCGGAAGCTGGGAGCGGATGCGCGCCTTTGCGGAAAACACCAAGCGACTGGCCCCGCGCTCCTATGTCCAGACGCCGAACTACTGGTTTCCCTTGGAGCCGCATTTCCGCTTCGCCGGCTTTCAATATCTGCCGGAATGCGTGCGCATTGCCCTTATCATGCGCTATTCGCTCGGGTTTTTCCGGCGAATAGAGGATTTCGACGAAGCTCGCGACATCATCGATCATCACACGCTGATTTCTACGAGGCAGGTCCGCAAACTGTTCGCCGACGCGCAGGTCAGCCATGAGAAATTTCTCGGCTTCAACAAGTCGATCATAGCGATCCGCTCGTAGCGGGCGTCGGAGCCCGTGGCCGGGAAAGTGCTGCGACACTTTTGCTTAACGTTTACCCAGGGCGGGCTATTGCCGAATCATTAAGCAATTTCTATCTTGAGGGTGCTGGCGATCTTCCTCCTCCCTGATGGCCAGCGAGAATGCAGCGCACTCCTCCTCCCAGTGCTGCATTTGGAACTGCAGCCCGTCGCACTTCTTTTCGGCGACGGGCTTTTTCTTTGCCTCACGCATACACACTGGATGAGCTTGGCGGGCGCTCTAGGAGCGCACGTCCGAATGGCGCGTGCACAAAGGACGCCCGGGTTGAGCCTGCGCAAATTTTTTATGAAGTGCTTCCATTTGCACCAGAGGTATTAATTCCTTTTAAAGTAACCTTAAGTTACATATTTCCGACGATTAACATCTTTAGGTTGTATAACAATCTGGGCGGATGGTGAGAGTCATGCGGAGCGGGGCAAATCTCAAACGAACGGGAGCGGTTTTATGTAGCGGCTGGAGGAACCGATCCGGAACTTCCGCGATCGAGTTTGCGATCCTTTCGCCGCTTTTCATGCTGTTCCTTCTCGGCATGCTCGCCTACGGAATCTATTTCGGCGCCAGCCACTCCGTTCAGCAGATTGCAGCCGATGCGGCCCGCACCGCTATCGCCGGCCTGAACGAAGCCGAGCGCGACAAACTCGCCTCCGACTATATTCGTCTTAACGCCGCCGGCTATCCCTTCGTCGATCCTGACAAACTGACCGTGGATGCCCGAGACAGTTCGGCCGACGGCAACCAGTTCGTTATAACCGTCAGTTACGACGCATGGAGCCTGCCGATCTGGAGCCTGCTTCGCGACCTGCCTCTGCCGAAACAGACGATCCTTCGCCGATCGACGATCCGGATAGGAGGCATGTGATGGTGCGCTCAACACGGCCCTGCGCTGCCTCGCTTGCTGCGCGTTTCAGGCATTCCCGTTCAGGCAATATCGCGACCATGACCGCTTTGGTCATGCCGTTGGCCATCGTGCTTTGCGCCGTAGGGATAGATTCGGCCGCGCTCTATACAGAAAGGCGGCAGGCTCAATCCCTGGTCGACCTTGCCGCGATAGCCGCGGCCGCCAATCTCGGCAAAGCCGAAGCCGCCGTTCTTGCAACGCTGCACGACAACGGCATCAGCGATGCGAAGATTGTCCGGGAAGGCGTCGCACTTCCCGATACGCAAGCGGCGGTGGCAACTGTCACGCCGGGACGCTACGTGCCGTTGGCTTCAACCGCCGCAAGTGCCCGCTTCCAGGCCGGAGCGCTGCCTTACAATGCGGTCAAGGTAACGCTCAGGAAGGCGGGCACCCTGCATTTCGGCAGTTCGCTCATCAAGCCTCCGATGATCGCCACGGAGGCAACCGCAAGCCTCTCGGCGCAAGCCGCGTTCTCGATCGGCTCGCGCCTTGCAAGCCTCAAGGATGGCATTCTGAACCAGGTCCTTGGCGGGCTCGTCGGCGGCAAGCTGTCGTTGAAGCTCATGGACTACGAGGCCCTCGTCAGCACGGATGTCGAACTGTTCGACTTCCTCGATGCACTCGCAACCAGGGTCAACGTCACTGCCGGCAGCTATTCGGACGTTCTCGACGCGAGCGCGACTGTCGGCCAGATCGCTGCGGCGATGGCCTCGGTGCCCGGTAGCGATCCTCAAGCAAAACTCGCGCTGCAAGCGGTCGAGAACGCCGCAGGTCAGGCCAAGATCCAGCTTTCCAAGCTCTTCGATCTCGGCCCGCTGGGTGCATTGGCGATTGGCAGCCGCCCGAGCGGCCTGACGGCGAAAACGAGCATCATGGACATTCTGTCGGCGAGCGCTGCGTTGGCAAACGGCAACAGGCAGGTCGATGTCGATCTCGGTGCTTCCGTGCCGGGACTGCTTTCAACGAAGCTTGCGCTCGCCATCGGCGAACCTCCGCAGTCGTCGCCGTGGTTCAGCATCGGCGAGGCCGGCGCCATCGTGCGCACGGCACAGACGCGGCTCTTTCTTGAGGTTAACGTCGGTCTCGCGAAGGTGCTGCCTGTGCTCGACATCATCAAGGTCAGGCTGCCGATCTACCTGGAAGTTGCTTTTGCCGAGGCGAAGCTTGCCGGCATCTCATGCCCTGGAGGAAAACCTGCCGTCTCGATCGCCGCTCGCCCTGGCATTTTCGAGTTGCGCATAGCCGATATTAACGCCGGCAACTTCCGCAACAACCCAGTGCCAACCGCACGGGTGGAAATAGCGCGCCTTCCGGCCATCAGCGTAACCGCGCAGGCCTCCATCGCCAGTTCTAACCTCTCCTATACGGACCTTGCATTCAGCCAGGCCGACATCAACAGCCGCACCGTCAAATCGGTCTCGACCCGGAACATCACGCAGTCGTTGGTAAAGTCATTGATCGGCAAGCCCGGCGCGTTGAAGGTCGAGGTTCTCGGCCTGGACCTTCTCGGGCTGGGCAACATCCTGCTGCCGGCATTGAGCACAGCGCTGCAACCGGTCACCGCAATCGTCGATGAACTGCTCCATACTGTGCTCGCGGCGGTCGGCATTCACCTCGGGGAAGCCGATGTGCGGGTCAACGGCGCAACCTGCGGGCATTCGGTGCTTGTGCAATAAGAAATTTGAGCGTTTTCACGGTCAGATTGAAAATGCTCAAGCTAGCCGATCCTGCCAACAAAAGTTGAGAGGCCGGATAGCGAGACCCTGTCGCCCTTCACCATCGCCGCCGTCTTGGGCAATTCCAGCGGACTTAGCGGACCGAGATCCGACGGCACCCGCCACTCCGCCGGTGTCTCGGCGAAATTGAACAGGCACAGCAGCCTTTCGTTGTCCGCCTCGCGCACGAAGGCAAGTACGTCGCCTTCAGCCTCCAAGAAACTGATCGTTCCAGCAACGAGCGCCGGCTGCTGCCGTCGCAAAGCCAGCATCCGGCGATAATGGGCAAGCACCGATCGTGGGTCGTTTTCCTGGACATCCGCTGCCCGCCGGCGGTGGCTTTCCTGCACCGGCAGCCAGGGTTTGGCAGTGGAGAAGCCCGCATTCAGCGCTTCCGCCTGCCAGGCCATCGGCGTGCGGCAGCCATCTCTGCCCTTGAAGCCCGGCCAGAAGCGAATGCCGTAAGGGTCGCGCAAATCCTCGAAGGCGATATCCGCCTCCTCGAAACCGAGCTCCTCGCCCTGGTAGAGACAGATCGAACCGCGCAGGCAGCAGAGCAAGTCGATGGCGAATTTCGCCACACGATCTGTGTCGCCGCCCGGCTTCGACCAGCGCGAGGCATGCCGCGCGACGTCATGATTGGAGAAGGCCCAGCAGATCCAGCCATCCTTGACGGCATTTTCGAAGGCCTCGACGCTTTTGCGCACGTGGGCAGCCGAAAACTCCGGCCGGAGCAGATCGAATGTGTAGCACATATGCAGCTTGTCGCCGCCTTCGGTGTAGGCGGCGACGGTCTGCAGCGATCGCATCCCGTCACCAACCTCACCGACGGATGTGCGGGCGCCATATTCATCAAGCAGTGTCCGAAACCGCTTCAGGAAATCCAGGTTTTCCGTCTGCGTCTTGTCGAAGACATGCTGCTGATAGCCATACGGATTGGTGCCGGGAATGTCATTCTCAGCCTCCGTCGGCATCGGCGGGTTGTCGCGCAGGAGCTTGTCGTGAACGTAGAAATTCACCGTATCGAGCCGGAATCCGTCGACGCCGCGTTCCAGCCAGAACCGCACCGTTTCAAGAAGCGCATCCTGGACATCCGGATTGTGGAAGTTGAGATCCGGCTGGGAGGCGAGAAAGTTGTGCAGGTAATATTGCCGCCGCGTCGAATCCCACTCCCACGCGGGCCCACCGAACACCGAAAGCCAGTTGTTAGGTGGATTGCCATCTGGCTTCGGATCGGCCCAGACGTACCAGTCGGCCTTGGCGTTGTCGCGGCTGGCACGACTCTGAACGAACCAGGGGTGCCGGTCCGACGAATGCGACAATACCTGGTCGATTATGATCTTCAGCCCCAGGCGATGCGCCTCGGCAACCAGTTGGTCGAAGTCCTCGATCGTTCCGAACAGCGGATCGACGGCGCAATAGTCCGATACATCGTATCCCATATCGGCCATGGGCGACTGGAAGAACGGCGACAGCCAGATCGCGTCGACGCCGAGCGAGGCTATATGCGACAGCCTTTGGGTCACGCCGCTGAGGTCGCCTATGCCGTTTCCGGTGGTGTCCTGAAAGGAGCGAGGATAGACCTGATAGATGACGCAGCTACGCCACCAATCGGCATTGTTGGCATCCGTCAAAATTCAAATCCTTCCGCTCGGCAAAACGCTCTCCTCGGCAAAGACGACGCTTCTGCCGGCAACCAGGATGACGCCGCTTTCCTGCATCGAACCGTCCTCTTCACCCCAGGACATTTGCCATCGCGTTCCATCGCGTTGGGGCAGCACGAAGGTCGAGGCACGGCGATCCGCATTGAACAACACCGCGATCCGCCGCCCGCCACCGCCGTCGAGCATCATGGTGCAGCGCCGACGTGCCGGATCGCTCCAGTGCGCCGCCATCGACTGCCCGGTTTCCGTCAGCCATTCGACATCGGCAAGCCCATGCTCGGACGAGGCCAAGCCGGTCAGAAACTCAACGCCGCCAAATGCCGAAACCGACCTGCGCAACGAAGACAGGCTCGCCACCGCATCTTCCAGCGCCACATTCCGGCCGGCCCAGTCAAGCCATGTCACGGCATTATCCTGTGCATAGGCATTGTTGTTGCCGGCTTGCGTGCGGCCGAACTCGTCGCCCGCCGTCAGCATGATCGTGCCGCGCGAGGCAAACAGCGTCGCCAGCAGCGCGCGTATGTCGCGGCGGCGCCGCTCGATGACCTCACTGTCTTGCGTCTTGCCTTCGACACCGTTGTTCCAGGAAAAATTCTCGTGGTGGCCGTCGTGATTGCCTTCGCCATTCGCCTCGTTTCGCTTGCGCTCATAGGCAACGAGGTCGGCAAGTGTCATGCCGTCATGGGCAGCGATAAAATTTACGCTGCGCGTCCGCTCTCCGGAAAAGACATCCGATGAACCGGCAAGTCGTGTCGCCAAGGCGCCGACCATGCCGTCATCGCCACGCCAGAAGCGTCTTATGTCGTCGCGGTAGCGATCGTTCCATTCGAGAAAGGGCGGCGGGAAATTCCCAAGCTGGTAGCCACCGGGCCCGATGTCCCACGGCTCGGCGATCATCACCCTATCGCTGAGCTCGACATCGTCGCGAATGTCGCAGAACAGCTCGGCATTCGGATCGAAGCCGCTTTCGCCCCGCCCTAGGACGGACGCCAGATCGAAGCGAAATCCATCGACGCCGGCGTAACGGACGAAATGGCGCAGCGCATCGAGGATCATCTCCCGCACGACCGGCCGCTCGCAGGCGAGCGTGTTGCCAGTGCCGGTATCGTTGATGAGCTTTCCCGTGCGGTCGTGCCGGTAATAAGCTTGTGCGTCGAGGCCGCGCAGGCAGAGCGTCGGACCCAGCACATCGCTTTCGCCCGTGTGGTTGAACACCAAATCGAGAATGACACCGATGCCGGCATGGCGCAGCGCCGCCACCGTCTCGCGCAACTCGGCAAGGCCACCCGGTGCAAGGCGCGGCTCGAGCGCCATGAACGAAACCGGATTGTAGCCCCAGGCATTGCTCAGGCCTGGCGGCGGCAGATGACGCTCATCTATCCAGGCCACGACCGGCATCAGTTCGACTGCACTGACGCCGAGCTTTTGGAGATGTTCGATGATCACCGGATGGGCGAGTGCCGCAATCGTGCCGCGCTGCGCTTCAGGGATATCCGGATGCAGCATGGTGAAGGCCCGCACCGGCACTTCGTAGATCAGGCCGCCAGGCTGAAACAGCGGCGGTAACGAGGCAAGCGGATCGGGCAGTTCCGTCACCACGGCTTTCGGCATCAGGAACGCAGTGTCCGGCCCCTCGCCTCTGCGGGCCGAAAGCCGCTCGTCGAAACGGTAGGCCCGGTCGATCGCGACCGCATAAGGGTCCATCAGCAACTTGTCGGGATCGAACCAGAGGCCACGGTCCGGTGCGTAGTCGCCATCGGCACGAAAGCCATAGCGCGCGCCGGCAGCAAGACCAGGCACGAACAGACCATGCACGCCGTCACCTTGCGACTCGAGCGCCAGCCGATCGACTTCGCGATCCTTGTCGTCGAACAGCGAAACCCATACCTGCCGCGCCGCACGCGACCAGACTGAAAATCGCGCGCCGTGCCGCGTCAAGGCCGCACCGAAACGCGGCGTTGCATACTCATGGAAGCTCGGTCGCATCAGGTGATAACGCTCGGTCCGTCGCGGCTGGTATGCCGACGGATGCCGGCAATCTCGTCGGCGGCGGCAAGCAGATCGGCGAGTGCCTCCTGCGTATCGAGATTGTGGCGCGCCGGATCAGGCTCGTATCGCTCGACATAGAGCCGGAGCGTCGCGCCCGAGGTTCCGGTGCCGGAGAGCCGCAGCACGACGCGTGAGCCGCCCTCGAACAGGATGCGGATGCCCTGATGCTCACTGACCGAACCGTCGACCGGATCGCGATAGGCGAAGTCGTCCGCCTTGGCGATCTTCATGCCACGCACCACCTTGCCGGACAGCGTCGCCAGTTTGCCGCGCAATTCATCGACCAGCGCGTTGGCGGCCTCCGTTGCCACCTCCTCATAGTCGTGGCGCGAATAATAGTTCCGGCCGAACGTCGCCCAATGTTCGGTGGCGATCTCTTTGACGCTTTGCCCGCGCACGGCAAGGATGTTCAACCACAGCAGCACGGCCCATAGCCCATCCTTCTCGCGAACATGGTCCGAGCCGGTTCCAGCACTTTCCTCACCACAGATCGTCGCCATGCCGGCGTCGAGAAGATTGCCGAAGAACTTCCAGCCGGTGGGGGTCTCATACATGCCGATGCCGAGCTTTTTGGCAACGAGATCGGCCGCGCCGCTGGTCGGCATGGAACGCGCAATGCCCTTCAAACCGGCGCTGTAACCCGGCGCCAGATGGGCGTTGGCCACAAGCATCGCGAGCGAATCCGACGGCGTTACGAAAATGCCGCGCCCGATGATCAGGTTGCGGTCGCCGTCGCCATCGGAGGCCGCGCCGAAGTCCGGTGCGTTCGGCCCCATCATCTCGTCATACAGAGCTTTGGCGTGGACGAGGTTGGGATCGGGGTGATGGCCGCCGAAATCCGGCAATGGCACGAAGTTGCGGGCGGTGCCTTCCGGCGCACCAAGGTGCTTTTCCAGAATCTCCTTGGCATAAGGGCCGGTCACCGCATGCATGGCATCGAAGGCCATGCGAAAGCCCGACGTGAACATCTTGCGAATGGCATCGAAGTCGAACAGGCTTTCCATCAAATCCGCATAGTCGGCGACCGGATCGATGATTTCGACCTTCATGCCCGCCACTTCGACAGTGCCCATGGTGTCGATATCGACGGGGTCGATATCGACGATCAGATAGCGTGAAATCGCCTTCGAGCGCTCGAACACGGCATCGGTGATCTTTTCCGGCGCGGGACCGCCATTGCCGATATTGTACTTGATACCGAAATCCTCATGCGGCCCGCCTGGATTGTGGCTGGCCGACAGCACGATACCGCCGAACGCCTTGTTCTTGCGGATGATGTGGGAAGCGGCCGGCGTCGACAATATGCCGCCCTTGCCGATGATGGCGCGGCCGAATCCGTTTGCCGCGGCCATCGCGATCACCGTCTGGATGACCTCGCGGTTGTAGAAGCGGCCGTCGCCGCCGACGACCAGCGTCTTTCCTCGAAAGCCTTCGAGCGAATCGAACAACGACTGGACGAAGTTCTCGACATAATGCGGCTGCTGAAACACCGGCACCTTCTTCCTCAGCCCCGAGGTGCCTGGCTTTTGATCGGGAAACGGTGTGGTTTCGACGGTTCTTGCCATGCGTCACGCAGCCTTTCTTGAAATCAGCGATCGGTAGAGTTGTGCGTATTTGCCAGCGCTCCGCGCCCACGAAACGTCCGATTTCATGCCCTGCCGCTGGATTGACGCCCAGACCGGCCGATCCGCGTAGACGGCGACGGCGCGGCGAATGGCATGCAGGAACGAGTTGCCGTTTTCGGGCGCGAACTGGAAACCGGTCGCCACCCCGGCGCCAAGTGCCGCCTCA
Source organism: Borborobacter xinjiangensis (assembly GCF_047739745.1). Lineage (NCBI taxonomy): Bacteria > Pseudomonadati > Pseudomonadota > Alphaproteobacteria > Hyphomicrobiales > Phyllobacteriaceae > Borborobacter > Borborobacter xinjiangensis. The sequence continues at coordinate 10,458 of NZ_JBLLVA010000018.1, forward strand.
TTGGCCTCGATGACGGTATCGGCGAGCCCCCCTGTCCGCGCAACGATCGGCACGCAGCCATAGCGCAGGCCGTAAAGCTGCGTCAGCCCGCATGGCTCGAAACGCGATGGAATGACGATCGCGTCGCAGCCGCCCTGCATGATATGAGAGAGTGTCTCGTCGAAGCCGATTATCGCACCGACGCGTCCCGGATGGCGGGCGGCGCCCGCAAGCAGCGCCGCCTCGAGCGCCACGTCCCCGGAACCGAGGATGGCCAGTCTGGCGCCCGAGGCCACCACTTCGTCCAGGATCGAACTCAGGACGTCCATTCCCTTCTGCCAGGTCAGTCGGCTGACGACGCAGAGAATAGGGCCGCCGTCTTGATCCAGTTGAAACCGTTCTTCCACCGCTCGCTTGTTGGCGGTGCGAAGCTTCACGGTTTTGGCGGAGAAATTGGCGGCAAGATGGCGGTCTGTCGCCGGATCCCATATGTCCACGTCGATGCCGTTGACGATTCCCGTAAGATCGGCGGCGCGCAAATTGACCAATCCCTCCAGCCCCATGCCGAAGGCGGGCGTGCGGATTTCCTGCGCATAGGTCGGACTGACCGTGGTGATCGCCCAGGCGGCCTGCAGTCCGGCCTTCATGTAGCCGACCCCGCCATAATATTCCACGCCGTCGATCGACATGGCGCTGGCCGGCAATCCGAGCTCGGAAAAGATCGCCGCCGGAAAGCGGCCTTGAAAGGCCAGGTTGTGGACAGTCATGACCGAGGGTACGCCGGCCGCCTTTCCGTAACGCATATAGGCAAGCGTCATCGCCGCCTGCCAGTCATGAGCATGGACGATATCCGGCGCATAGCCAGGGATTGCCCCCGCCGCGATATCGGCGCCAACCTGGCCAAGGGCGGCGAACCGCCGCCAATTGTCGGCCCATTCGGCGCCGCTTGCATCGCCATAAGGCCCACCGATGCGATCGAATAGATGCGGCGCATCGAGCACCAGGAGATCAAGCCCGGATATGTCGATCGCAAAGAGACGCGCCTCGCTGCCCTGGATATCCGAATAGGTCAGGAGCGGCTTCATTCGACTGAAGGCTCCCATCACCACCGGATATCCAGGAACCAGCGTCCGCGTCGAAACGCCCTGCTTGGCGAGCGCTATCGGCAGCGCGCCGGCGACATCGGCGAGGCCGCCACTCTTGACGAGCGGAAAGATCTCCGGCGTGACGGAAAGTACCTGCACTGCTGCCCCTCTTTTGAAGCGGTTCCTGCTTTGAATCGAAGAACCGCTCTAATTACTTGATTCAAATACGAAAGCTATTTCATCCTTCAAGCCGGTCGATCATCGGCTGCGTGATCAGGCAAATGCCCTTTTCCGAAACGCGAAAGCGCTTGGCGTCCGATTCCGGGTCCTCTCCGACCACCAGCCCTTCGGGAATCCTCACCCCATGATCGAGGATGACCCGCTTCAATCGAGCGCTACGACCTACATAGCAATCCGGCAGCATGACGACTTCTTCCAGGTTGGCATAGGAGTTGATGCGCGCGCCGGTAAAGATCAGGCTGCGCCAAAGTGCTGCCCCCGAAACGATGCAGTCGCCGGCCACCAGCGACGACACCGCCATGCCGCGCCTTCCGTCCTCGTCATGGACGAACTTTGCCGGCGGCTTCAACTCGGAATAGGTCCAAATCGGCCAATCGCGATCATATAGATCGAGATCCGGAGTAACGTCGGTGAGGTCGATATTGGCCTCCCAATAGGCGTCGAGCGTTCCGACATCGCGCCAGTAAGCTTCGTCCTCCGCGCTCGAGCGCACGCAGGACTTGGCGAAGCGATGCGCCACCGCCTTACCGTTCTTAACGATATAAGGGATGATGTCCTTGCCGAAATCGCGACTCGACTCCGGATCGTTTGCGTCGCGGCGCAACTGCTCCAGCAGGAAGTTGGTGCGAAATACATAGATGCCCATCGAAACCAGCGAGAAGCCGGGCTTGTCGGGCATGGAAGGCGGATCCGCCGGCTTTTCGACGAAGGATATGATGTTGTCCTTATCGTCGATATGCATGACGCCGAAACTGCTCGCCTCCTCGCGCGGCACTTCCAGACAGCCCACGGTCACGTCGGCGCCGGCTTCGACATGCTGGCGCAGCATCAGTTCGTAATCCATCTTGTAGATGTGGTCGCCGGCAAGGATGACCATGTATTCAGGGCTGTAGCTTTCGATGATGTCGATGTTCTGATAGACGGCGTCGGCCGTTCCCTCATACCACTGTGTCTCGGAAACCCGCTGGCTCGCCGGGAGAATGTCGAAGCTTTCGTTTCGTTCCGGTCGCAGGAAATTCCAGCCCCGTTGAAGATGGCGGATCAGGGAATGTGCCTTGTACTGGGTCGCCACGCCAAGGTGGCGAATGCCGGAGTTCAAGGCATTCGACAGTGCGAAATCTATGATGCGCGTTTTGCCGCCGAAGAAGACCGCAGGCTTGGCGCGGCGATCAGTCAGTTCCTTCAGGCGACTGCCGCGCCCTCCGGCCAGCACATAGGCCATGGCATCGCGCGCCAGCGGCTGCGGTCTTTTCGACATCGGCATGATTTCCTCCCGAACAGCTACTCCCCGACGAATTCAAGCATCAGCGTGGCCAGCGGCGGCAGAACCATCTTCGCGTGGATGTTTCCGTCCTTCCCCGCCACGGCCTCGACCATGCCGGCATTGCCCTTGCCCGACCCGCCGTAATCGGCGGCATCGGTATTCATGATCTCGCGCCATTTACCGGCAAACGGCAAAGGCACGCGGTAGTTCGCGCGCAGCACCGGCGTGAAGTTGGAGACGACGGCAATCGGGCTGGCACCCGGCGCCGAACGCAGCCAGGCAAAGACCGAATTGGCACTGTCATCGACGATGAGCCAGGAGAAACCTTCCGGCTCGCAGTCGCGCGCGTGGAGGGCGGCGCGTGACCTGTATAGGTGGTTGAGGTCGCGAACGAGCATCCGCATGCCACAATGCGGCGCATGGTCGAGCAGATGCCAGTCGAGCTGGCGCGCCTCGCTCCACTCGTCGCGCTGCGCGAACTCCTGCCCCATGAACAGCAGCTTCTTGCCGGGATAGCCCCACATGAAAGCATAGTAAGCGCGCAGACTGCTGAATTTCTGCCAGTCATCGCCGGCCATCTTGTGGAGCAGGCTGCCCTTGCCGTGGACGACCTCGTCATGGGAAAGCGGCAGCACGAAGTTCTCGCTGAAGGCATAGACCAGCCCGAAAGTGATCTCGCCGTGGTGGTGCTTACGATGAACCGGCTCACGCGCCAGATAAGCGAGCGTATCGTTCATGAAGCCCATGTTCCATTTGAAGCCGAAGCCGAGACCGCCTTCATGCACCGGCCGGGAAACCTTCGGCCATGAGGTCGATTCCTCGGCAATCGTCATGATGCCGGGGTGCGCGCCATAGACGGCGCTATTCATCCGCTGAAGAAAGCCGACCGCTTCCAGGTTCTCGCGTCCGCCCTGCTCGTTCGGCACCCATTCGCCTTCCTTGCGGGAGTAATCGAGATAAAGCATCGAGGCGACGGCATCGACGCGCAAGCCGTCGAGATGGTACTTCTCCGCCCAAAACAGCGCGTTGTTGACCAGGTAGGAAGCGACCTCGCGGCGGCCGAAATTGTAGATCGCCGTGTTCCAATCCGGATGGAAGCCCTTGCGCGGATCCTCATGCTCGTAAAGAGCGGTTCCGTCGAAATGCGCCAGCCCATGTTCGTCGGTGGGGAAATGCGCCGGCACCCAGTCGAGGATCACGCCGACGCCGGCGCGATGCGCTCCATCGACGAACCGCGCAAAACCCTCCGGCTCGCCAAATCGGGCCGTCGGCGCATAGAGCCCGGTCGTCTGATACCCCCATGACGGATCGTAGGGGTGTTCGGTGATCGGCATAAACTCGATATGGGTAAAACCCATTTCGACAACGTAAGGGATCAGCGCGTCGGCCAGTTCGTCCCAGCTCAGAAAGCCGCCCTCGCGGCTCCGGCGCCAGGAGCCGGCATGGACCTCATAAATCGACATCGGTTGCCGGCGGGGGTCGGCGCTGCTCCAGAACGCTTGATGCGCCTCGTCGCCCCATCGATGCGAAAGCGGTGCGGCCGTAACCGAGGCGGTTGCCGGCCGCAGCTCTGAGCGGAAAGCAAACGGGTCCGCCTTGAGCGGCAGTTTCTCGCCTTTCGCGCCGATGATCTCGAACTTATAGGTGCGGCCGACGTCGATCTCGGGAATGAATATCTCCCACACACCGGTATCGCGTCGATGCCGCATGACGTGGCGGCGACCGTCCCACTCGTTGAAGTCACCAACCACCGAAACGCGCTTGGCATTGGGCGCCCAGACGGCGAAATGCACGCCCGACGCGCCCTCATGGTCGATCATATGCGCGCCAAGCTTGTCGAAAAGCCTGAGATGCGCCCCTTCGGCGATGTAGTAATCGTCCATCGGTCCCAATACCGGGCCGAAGGAGTAAGGATCGCTCACCCACCATTCGCCACCGGCGTTGCGGGCGCGGTATCGAACCGGCTGGCGCTCGCGGATCGAGAGCCTGCCCTCGAAGAAGCCGGCCTCATGGCGGCGAAGCAGTTCGCCGGCGTCCTCGCCCGTGAGCGTGAAGGCTGTCACAGCCTGCGCATGCGGAATGAAGCAGCGCGCCACGAAGTCCTTCCCGGCCGCCTGGACTCCGAGAATCGAGAACGGGTCCTCATGCGCGCCTTTGACGATCGCCTCGACGTCGCTTGCCGCGATCTCTGAAGGTGGTTCGTGGGTCGCGGCCCTGGCGCGCAGCTCGTTCATATGCCGGCCGCTCCTCCCTTACGGCGTCGGCCCATGCAATCACATCAAAGCGGCACGTTCCATATGTCGTTCGCATATTCCCGAATCGTGCGATCGGAGGAGAACCAACCCATCCGCGCAACATTACGGATGGCCTTGGCGTACCAGTCCGGGCTGTCGTTCCAAACTGCATCGACGCTGCGCTGGGTGGCTGCATAGGCGTCGAAATCGGCGGCGACCATGAACCAGTCGCGATCGTAAAGATCGGAAACAAGGTCCCGGTAACGAGCCGGATCGTCAGGCGAAAACACGCCTGACGAGATCGCGGCCAGCGCCTGCGCCAATTCCGGCGTGTTTTCGATCAGGGCACGCGGGTTGTAGCCGCTGCTTCGGCGCTGCGTCACTTCGTCGGCGGTCAGCCCGAAAATGAAGATGTTGTCGTCGCCGACGTGCTCGCTGATCTCCACATTGGCGCCATCCAGCGTGCCGATGGTCAATGCCCCGTTCAGCGCAAATTTCATGTTGCCGGTACCGGACGCTTCCATGCCGGCTGTCGATATCTGCTCCGACAGGTCGGCAGCAGGGATCATCATTTCGGCCAGGCTGACATTGTAGTTCGGAACGAAAACCACCTTGAGCAGGCCGCGGACGGAGGGATCGCGGTTGATGACTTTCGCGACATCATTGGCAAGTTTGATGATCAGTTTGGCGTTGTGATAGCCGGGCGCCGCCTTGCCGCCGAAGAACTTCACCCGCGCCGTCCAGTCCCGCTCGGGATGCGAACGGATCTGGTCATAGAGCGCCACCGCCTCGATGATGTTCAGGAGCTGGCGCTTATATTCATGTATGCGCTTGATCTGGATATCGAACAAAGCCGACGGATCGAGCCTGACGCCGAGACGCGTGGCGACCAGTGCTGCCAGGCGCTCCTTGTTGGCGCGTTTCACCGCAGCGAATTTCTCCCGAAAGGCGGCATCTTCGGCGAGCCGGTCTAATTCTCTAAGCGCATCGATGTCGTCGAAGAAGCGGTCGCCTATCGCTTCGCGCGCCAGTGCCGTCAGCCCCGGATTGCATTGAAGCAGCCAGCGGCGCGGCGTGATGCCATTCGTCTTGTTGTTGACTCGTGTCGGATAAAGCCGATGCAGATCGGCAAACACCGTCTCCTTCATCAACTGGGTGTGAAGTGCCGACACGCCGTTGACCGAGTGCGAACCGACGAAAGCCAGATTGCCCATGCGCACGCGGCGCTCGCTGTTTTCCTCGATGAGTGAGATACGGCTGATCTGGCAGTCATCGAACTGCCCGCTCATCCGCGCCTCCAGGAGCACCTGCGCATTGATCGCGTAGACGATCTGCATATGCCGCGGCAGCAGCCTCTCGAACAGCGGCACCGGCCAGCTTTCCAGGGCTTCGGGCAGCAGCGTGTGGTTGGTGTAGGCGAATGTCCGCTTGGTGATGTCCCAGGCAGCATCGAAATCAATGCCGTGAACATCCATCAAAAGCCGCATCAGTTCGGCAACGGCGACGGCCGGATGGGTGTCGTTGAGATGAATCGCCGCCTTGTCCGGAAGCGATCGCAACTCGCCATACCGGCTGATATGACGGCGAACGATGTCCTGCAGGGAGGCGGCGGAAAAGAAATATTCCTGCCTCAGCCGCAATTCCTGGCCTGCCGGGCTGGAGTCGGCCGGATAGAGAACCCTGGACAGCGCATCGGCCCTGTTGCTTTCGCGCAGCGCCCCAATGTGATCGCCCGCATTGAAGGCTTCAAGCAGGATCGGATCGATCGGCATTCCCGACCACAGCCTCAGCGTGTTGACGCGGCTGCCGCGCCAGCCGACCACCGGCGTGTCGTAGGCCACCGCAAGCACGCGCTCCTGCGGCTTCCACACATGCTGCTCGCGCTGCCCGTCCGCACTGACGATTGCATCCACCGAGCCGCCAAAGCCGATTTCGGACGATCGCTCGCGCCGTTCGAATTCCCACGGGTTGCCATGATCGAGCCAGGTTTCCGGCAATTCGACCTGCCAACCGTCGGAAATCTCCTGCCGGAACATGCCATTGACGTAGCGAATGCCATAGCCATGGGCGGGCAGGTCCACCGTCGCCATGCTTTCCATGAAGCAGGCAGCAAGCCGGCCAAGCCCGCCATTGCCGAGTGCTGCATCAGGCTCCAGCGTCGCGATTTCATCGAGTTCGACGCCGAGAGAGCCGAGTGCCGCGCGCATCGCCTCCATGAATCCGAGATTGGAGAAGGCGTCACGCATCAGCCGCCCGATCAGGAACTCCAGCGACAGGTAATAGACGCGCTTGGCGCCGCTATCGTCGTCCTGTTTGGTGGAGGCGATCCAGCCGTCGATGATGCGGTCGCGCACGACCTGGATAGAAGCCGTCAGCCAATCGTCCTTGGTTGCGACGGCCGCATCCTTGCCATCCCGATATTTCAGCGCTTTCACGATCTCGGCGGCGAGCGTGGCCGGGTCGGGGATTTCCAGCGGCGGCTTCAGTGGTTCGGACGGTGTTGCAGACGACATTTAACCTCGAATGGATTTCCAGTATCAAGCCGCCATCGCATCCTCCGGCGGCTTCCTCGCACCTGTCATGAAGGCTACTGCGTCGGACATCGTGTAGTCTTTGGGGTCGATGACAGTAAGACGCCGGCCGAGTCTATGGATATGAATGCGATCGGCAACCTCGAAGACATGCGGCATATTGTGCGAGATCAATACGATCGGCAGGCCGCGCTTCTTCACATCAAGGATAAGCTCAAGCACCCGGCGCGATTCCTTGACGCCCAGTGCCGCCGTGGGCTCGTCCATGATGACGACCTTCGAGCCGAACGCAGCGGCGCGTGCCACCGCCACGCCCTGCCGCTGCCCGCCCGAAAGCGTCTCGACGGCCTGAGCGATGTTCTGGATGGTCATCAGCCCGAGCTCGGTCAGCTTCTCTCTCGCGCGCCGCTCCATCGCCGGACGATCGAGCATGCGCAGCCACTTGCCGAGGAAACCGGGCTTGCGGATCTCACGCCCCAGAAACATGTTGTCGGCAATGGAAAGCGCCGGCGACAGCGCGAGGTTCTGATAAACAGTCTCGATGCCGGCGTCACGCCCCTCCATCGGCGACTTGAAGTGGATCGGCTTCCCGTCAAGCCTGATCTCGCCTTCATCGGGCGTGATCGCGCCGGAAATCGCCTTGATGAGCGAGGATTTGCCAGCGCCGTTGTCGCCGATAACGGCGAGAATCTCGCCGGGATAGAGGTCGAAATCGGCATGATCGAGTGCCGTCACGCGGCCATAGCGCTTGACCAATCCGCGTGCGGTGAGGATGGGTTCGCTCGTCATCAGCCCGCGACCTTTCTGATCCATTGGTCGATTGCCACGGCGGTGATGATCAGCGCGCCGATCAGCAGATAGGTCCATTGCGGATCGGTGCCGATCAGGCGCAGGCCGAGCGAGAAAACGCCGACGATCAATGCGCCGAACAGCATTCCGAGGATCGACCCGCGGCCGCCGAATAGTGATATGCCGCCGATCACCACCGCGGTGATCGATTCAATATTGGTGAACTGACCGGCGGTCGGCGAAACCGAGCCGATGCGGCCGATCATTGCCCATCCGGCAAGCGAGCAGATCAGTCCGGCGAGCACATAGACCGAGATCAGCATCCGGTCGACGCGCACGCCGGAAAGCACAGCGGCATCGGGATCGTCGCCGATGGCGTAGAGATGCCGCCCCCAGGCCGTGTGGTTCAGCACATACCACAGCACCGCGACCAGTAGCACCATGGCGATGACGCCATAGGTGAACACCGCACCCCCGAGGCGAAAGGCATTGCCGAAGAACTGCAATATCGGCGCCTGCGCCTCGATATCCTGGGCGCGTATCGTCTCATTGGCGGAGTAAAGGAAATTCGTCGCCAGAACGATCTGCCACATGCCGAGCGTCACGATGAAGGGCGGCAGGCGCATATAGGCGACGAGCGCACCGTTTATCCAGCCGCAAAGCGCGCCGACGCCGAAGCCGCACAGGATCGACAGCGACGGCGGCAATCCGTAGCGGAAGGTGAACTGCCCCATCACCACCGACGACAGCACCATGATCGCGCCGACCGACAGATCGATGCCGGCAGTGAGAATGACAAGCGTCTGCGCCGCGCCGACGATGCCGACGATCGCCACCTGCTGAAGGATCAGCGTCATCGAGAAGGCGGAGAAGAATTTCCCGCCGATCAGCAGGCCGAAAACCGCGAGCGAAGCCATGAGCACTATCAGTGGCACGGCGGCCGGGCTGGAGTGCAGGAAATGCTGGGCCCGCTCTACCGGGGTTCTTGCATGGGTATCAAAACTCGCAACCGAGGTGTCGCTGCCCGAAAGCACGCTTTCGAACTCCTGCGACCGCCCGGCACCTGCCGAAGCGTCACTCATGTGCATTCCTCCGCGGGGGATAATCCACTCCGCCAGGCGAAAGACGGCTTCCAACCGCCTCCCGCACGGCAGACTGTCGGCTCATGGCGCCGTCAAATCAACCCCAGCATTTGTCGAGGCCGGTCTTCACGTCGATCGATTCGACGCCGTTTACGGGCTTGGCCGTCACCAGCGCCACGCCTGTATCGAAGAAATCCTTGCCCTCGGTGGGCTTCGGCTTTTCGCCGGTGTCGGCAAACTTCTTGATTGCCTCGATGCCCATCGAGGCCATCAACAACGGATACTGCTGAGAGGTCGCACCGATCACGCCCGCCTCGACATTCTTCACACCCGGACAACCGCCGTCCACCGAAACGATCAGCACGTTCTGCTCCATGCCGACGGCTTTCAGCGCCTGATAGGCGCCGGCCGCTGCCGGTTCGTTGATCGTGTGCACGACATTGATGCCAGGGTCCTTCTGGAGAAGGTTTTCCATCGCCTTGCGACCGCCCTCCTCGTTACCGTTGGTCATGTCGTGGCCGACAATGCGCGGGTCGTCTTCGTCGCCGATCCGCTTGACGTCCTTCACGTCGATGCCGAAGCCAAGCATGAACCCCTGGTCACGCAACACGTCGACCGTCGGCTGCGACGGCGTCAGGTCGAGAAAGGCGATCTTGGCGTCCTTGGCCGCATCGCCAAGTGTCGCAGCCGCCCATTGGCCAATCAGCTTGCCGGCCAGCAGGTTGTCAGTCGCAAAGGTCGCATCGGCGGCGTCGGCCGGATCGAGTGGCGTGTCGAGTGCGATCACCAATATGCCGGCATCGCGCGCTTTCTTCACCGCCGGCACGATGCCTGCCGTGTCGGACGCGGTCAGCAGAATGCCCTTCACGCCATCGGCAATGCAGGTTTCGATTGCCGCGACCTGGCTTTCGCTGTCGCCGTCGATCTTGCCGGCATAGCTCTTCAGCTCGACGCCGAGTTCAGATGCTTTGGCAGTCGCGCCCTCCTTCATCTTGACGAAGAAAGGATTGGTATCGGTCTTGGTGATGAGGCATGCGCTAACGTCGGCCGCCGAGGCAGACGACGCGAATGAAAACAGAACCGCGGCTGCGGCACCGAACACTGTGGACTTCAAAAATGCGATCTTGGTCACGGACTTCCTCCCGATGAAGTGAAACGTCCGGCGCCCCTCCGGGCGTCGTCAAGCAGACGCCGACACGTGCTTTCGCCCGCCGCATCCGCAGTCAAAAAAACACAGGCCCGCCTCCCCTGTCAATAATTAAATCACTCTTATTTATTATTGACAGGGCTGATGGCTTTCACCACAGTCGCGTGAAATTCGAACATGAAGGCGAAGGATATCGATGGAGGCCGAGGACTTCAGACCCGATCCGGAAGCGCTCGCAAAGGATCATGTCCACCGTGGCACCAATCAAAGCGGGATGCGCGATCACAACGCCCGGCTCGTCCTCACCCTGGTTCGCCGGCACGGCAGTCTCGCCAAAATGGATATTGCGCGAATGACGCGGCTGTCGGCGCAGACCGTTTCCGTGATCATGCGCGAATTGGAAAGCGACGGCCTGCTCGTCCGGCAGGCGCCGGTGCGCGGAAAGGTGGGCCAGCCTTCCATTCCCATGTCGCTCAACCCCGAGGGCGCCTATTTCCTCGGCCTGAAGATCGGCCGGCGTAGCGCGGAGCTCATTCTCATCGACTTTCTCGGCAACACACGCGGTAAGCTGCAGATTTCCTATCGCTATCCGGCGCCCGGTGAGACAATCGATTTCGTCACGAGCGGCATGACCCGGTTGCGCGCCGGCCTGACGCCCGAGGAGGACGCACGCATTGCCGGGCTTGGCATCGCCATTCCGTTCGAATTGTGGAACTGGGCCGACACGATGGGTGCGCCATGCGAGATCAGGGATCAATGGCGACACCGCGACATCCGCGCCGATATCCAGGCTGAATGCAGTTTTCCGGTCTATCTCCAGAACGATGCTACCGCCGCCTGCGGCGCTGAACTGGTTTTCGGCCAGACCGGCGCTCCGCGCGATTTCGTCTATTTCTACATCGGCGCGTTCATCGGCGGCGGCATCGTGTTGAACGGCGCGCTCTACAGCGGCCGTACCGGCAATGCCGGTGCGCTGGGTTCGATGCCAGTACCCGGTGGGGCAGGCCGGCCGAGGCAGCTCATCGATGTCGCTTCGATCGCCATTCTGGAGAAATCGCTGAACGCGCGTGGTGTGGACGCTGCCTTCTTATGGTCCTCCCCCGAGAACTGGGGCGAGATCGGCGAGGAGTTGGGCACCTGGATCGCCTCTGCCGCTGAAGCGCTGGCCTATGCCATCGTAACGGCCACCTCGGTCATAGATTTCGAGGCAGCCGTGATCGACGGCTGGATGCCCATTACTATCCGCCGGCGGCTGGTCGAGGCGGTGGAACTTGCGCTGGCAGCAATCGACGTCGAGGGTTTGCAAGTTCCGGCGGTGCGCGAAGGCACGGTCGGCATCCATGCCCGGGCACTCGGCGGCGCAAGCCTGCCCTTGTCGGAGCGCTTCCTGATCGGCCCCACCTCCTTGTCCAAAGGCGCGTGACGATGCAAAAGCGGGACATCCTTTGGCCGGAAGGCAAACGACCATGATATTGTGTTGCGGCGAAGCGCTGATCGACATGCTGCCGCGCGAAAGCACGGCTGGGGAGCCGGCCTTTGCGCCCTATGCTGGCGGTGCGGTGTTCAATTCGGCGGTCGCGCTCGGGCGCCTCGGCGTGCCGGTCGAGTTCTTCGCAGGCCTGTCGTCGGACCTGTTCGGCCAACAGATCCGCGAGGTGCTCGCCTCCAGCAATGTCGGCTCGCGCTATGCCCACATTTCCGCGCGCCCGACGACGCTGGCCTTCGTGCGCCTCGCCGAGGGTCATGCGACCTACACGTTCTACGACGAGAACACCGCCGGCCGCATGCTGACGGAAGCCGACCTGCCGCTGCTGGACGACGAGATCGAGGCGATGCTGTTCGGCGCCATCAGCCTCATTCCCGAACCCTGTGGTTCGACCTATGAAGCGCTGATGCGCCGAGAGCACGAGCGCCGCGTCATCATGCTCGACCCCAATATCCGGCCGGGCTTCATTCCGGACAGGGAAAAGCACCTCGAGCGCATTCGCCGCATGATGGCGCTTGCGGATATTGTCAAACTCTCCGACGAGGACCTTGCCTGGTTCGGCCATGGCGGCCAGCCGGAAGACTTTGCCCGCACCTGGCTGCGAGACGGACCGAAACTGATAATAATCACGCATGGTGCGGCGGGCGCCGTCGCCTACACCGAACGGCACAGGATTGCGGTGGAACCCAATCGAGTGGAAGTGGTCGATACGGTCGGAGCCGGCGATACCTTCAACGCCGGCGTCCTCGCCTCGCTTCACGAGCAGGGCGCGCTGTCGAAAGCCCGGCTGAGCGAGCTTTCCGAGGCGGAAATTCGCAATGCGCTGACGCTAGGCGCCAAGGCTGCGGCAATCACGGTTTCGCGCGCCGGCGCCAATCCGCCCTGGCGGCATGAGATCACCTGATCTGTCGGACAAGCCGATCACTTTATATTTCCCCCGGTTGAAGGCGTAAGGGCAGCGGCCATTCCGGTACGGACAACCCATGGTTTCGCGGAAGCCCCGGTAACATTCGATCCGCGGCCCTTTGGCCTTTCGGGTAGGCCAAATCTTTCTTGGCCGCTTCAACTCTGTTATCAGCGGGCCCAATCAGATATCGAGCTTGGAAAAGTAGGCATGCAATTCATCGATCTTGGCGCGCAGCGTGAACGAATTCGGGAAAAGCTGAGGGCGGCAATGGAAAGCGTCGTCGATGACGGGCGCTATATCCTCGGGCCGCAGGTGACCGAGTTCGAGAAGCAGATTGCCGCCTATGTCGGAACCAAGCACGCCATCGCCTGCGCCAACGGCACCGACGCGCTGCTTTTGCCCTTGCTGGCATCAGGGATCGGACCGGGCGATGCCGTCTTCGTTCCGAGCTTCACCTTTGCGGCGACCGCCGAAGTCGTGGCGCTCGCCAAGGCAAGCCCTGTATTCATCGACATCGATCCCGACACTTACAACATCGACATCTCGAGCCTTGAAGCGGCTATCGCCATGATCAAGGCCGAGGGCGAACTGAAGCCGAGGGCGATCATCCCGGTCGACCTGTTCGGCCTTGGCGCCGATTATTCCGCCATCATGCAAATCGCCGAGCGCGAAAATCTGCTGGTCATCGAAGACGCCGCGCAGGCAATCGGCGGCTCGGTGGATGGCAAGATGTGCGGCTCGTTCGGCAAGGTCGGCTCGACCAGCTTCTATCCGGCAAAGCCCCTCGGCTGCTATGGTGACGGCGGCGCCATGTTCACGGATGACGATGCATTCGCCGAGAGGCTGCGTTCCTTTGCCTTCCACGGCAAGGGAGAGACGCAATATGACAACGTCCATGTCGGGTTGAATTCACGCCTCGATACATTGCAGGCGGCGATCCTGATCGAGAAGCTTGCCATTCTCGAAGACGAGATGGAGGCCCGCCGGAAAGTCGCGCAGCGATATCGGGACGGGCTTCACAATGTCGTCAAAACTGCCGTTATGCCCGAAGCCAGCCGCTCGGCCTGGGCACAATACGCCATCGAAACCTCGCACCGCGACGCCTTGAAGGCGCATCTGCAGGCGCAGGGTATTCCCACGGTGATCTATTATGTCAAGCCGCTGCACCAGCAGGTCGCCTACAACCGCTATCCCGTCGCTCCCGGCGGGCTGCCGGTGTCGGAATCGCTGCCGGGGCGCATTCTGTGCCTGCCGATGCATCCCTATCTGACCACGGACGATCAGGATCGGGTCATCGCGGCGATCAGCGATTTCATCGCCGCGCAATCGGCAAAGGACGCGGCCGAATAGGTTATTCTGCGGTCTGCGGCCACGCTGGCAAACCAGGCAGGCCGGAAGTCCTGCCGGTTGCAATGAACGACGGATTGACGAAATCCAACTTGCCCTGCTGGTTGCGCTTGCCATAGATCAACGGCTTGCCGTCGGTTGTTCTGGTGATGCCGCCCGCCGCGCGCAGAACCGCGTCGCCCGCCGCCGTATCCCACTCCATAGTGCGGCCGAAGCGCGGATAGACATCCGCTTCGGCACTGGCGATCAGGCAGAATTTCAACGACGACCCGACCGACACGATTTCCGCGGCCTGAACCTGGCGGATGAAGTCGTTGGTCTCCGGCGTCCGGTGCGAGCGGCTGGCGACAATGCCGAGCGGCACCTGCCCCTCGCGCACCTCGATGCGGCGCCTGCCCGTCATCTGATGGTCGGGCGAAACCTCGATCGCATAGGCAGCACCCGGTCTCCCGGAAAAAAACCGCCTTGTGCATGGCGCATAGACGACCCCGAGTTCGGGCCTTCCGTTGCGGATGAGCGCGATATTGACCGTGAAATCGGTATGCCGGTCGATGAATTCCTTGGTGCCATCGAGCGGATCGACCAGGAAAAAGGTGTCGCCAAGCTCTCGCGGCGCAGCCCCTTCCGAGGCTTCCTCCTCGGCCACGCAGGGAATGTCGGGAAAATGCGAGCGCAGACCGTCCAGAATGAGCTTTTCGCTGGCGCGGTCGGCGTCGGTCACCGGAGACGCGTCGAGCTTACGCCGGATGATGATGTCGGCATTGAAGACGGTCATGACCAGGCGCCCGGCTTCCAGCGCCAGGCGCTCGCATAGAGCGAGCATCGCCTCGTCGTCAGATGCCGTCGCCGTGGTCGTAGTTTTGATCTGCAATGTCGCGCTCGCGTAACCAGTCCTCAAGAACATCTACCATCTCTTCCGGCGTTTTGCCGAGCGTTTCCAAATGAATTTCCGGATTTTCCGGCGGCTCATAAGGTGAATCGAGCCCGGTGAAGTTCCTGATCTCACCATTCAGTGCGCGTGCATAGAGGCCCTTGGGGTCGCGGCTGGCGCATTCTTCGAACGGCGTATCGACAAACACTTCGACGAATTCGCCTTCCTCCAGCAGTTCGCGCGCTGCCCGGCGTTCGGCGCGGAAGGGCGAAATGAAGGAGACGAGCACGATCAGACCAGCATCCGCCATCAGCCGCGCCACCTCGGCGACACGACGGATGTTCTCCACCCGGTCCGCCTCGGTGAAGCCGAGATCGCGGTTCAGGCCATGCCGAATATTGTCGCCGTCGAGAGTGTAGGTGTGCCTTCCGGCGATATGCAGCTTCTTTTCGAGCAGATTGGCGATCGTCGACTTGCCCGAGCCGGAAAGGCCGGTGAACCAGAGCACGGCCGGTTTCTGGTGCTTTGCTGCCGCCCGCGCCTTTTTGGCGACATCGAGCGATTGCCAATGGATGTTGTCGGCGCGCCGCAGAGGATGCAGGATCATGCCGGCGCCAACGGTCGCATTGGTCATGCGATCGATCAGAATGAACGCACCCGTGGCTCGGTTGCCGGCAAATGCGTCGAACACCAACGGCGACTGCACCGAGATGTTGCACACGCCCACCTCGTTCATCGCCAGAGATTTGGCTGCTTCATGGGCGAAATCGTTGACGTTGAGACGGTAGCTGAGATCGGTGACCGCGGCGCTCGTCTGGTCGGTTTCGGTGCGCAGCAGGTAGGATCGGCCCGGCAGCAGCGCCTGCTCGTCGAACCAGACGATATTGGCCGCGAACTGGTCGGCCACGTGCGGGCGCGCCGTTGGCGACACCAGCATGTTGCCGCGCGATACCTCGACCTCGTCGTCCAGAACTATGGTGACCGCCTGCCCTTCCACGGCTCTCGCAAGATCGCCGCCATGCGCCACGATCCGCCGGACCCGTGCGGATTTGCCCGACTTGGCCACGACGACCTCGTCGCCCTCTGCAATCGAGCCCGAGGCGACCGTTCCGGCAAAACCGCGGAAGTCGAGGTTCGGGCGATTGACGAATTGGACCGGAAACCGGAACGGCGCTTCCACGGCCGCCCGCTCGATCTCCACCGTCTCCAGATGCTCTACAAGGCTCGGCCCTTCATACCAGTCCATATTGGCCGAACGGCTGGTGACATTGTCGCCAAAGCGCGCCGAGATCGGGATTGGGACGATGGTTTCGAAGCCGAGTTTTTCAGCGAATTCAACATACTCAGCGACGATCTTATCGAATGTGCCGCGATCGAAACCGACGAGATCGATCTTGTTGACCGCAAGCACGATGTGGCGGATGCCGAGCAGCGAGGCGATGATCGAATGCCGTCTGGTCTGGCGCAATATTCCCTGCCTGGCATCGACCAATACGATCGCCAGATCGGCGGTGGAGGCGCCGGTCGCCATGTTGCGGGTGTATTGTTCGTGGCCCGGCGTATCGGCGACGATGAATTTACGCTTCGGGGTGGCAAAAAACCGGTAGGCGACATCGATGGTGATGCCCTGCTCGCGTTCCGCCTCCAGCCCGTCGACCAGAAGCGCGAAATCCACGTCGCCGCCGGTGGTGCCGTATTTGCGTGAATCGCGTTGCAGCGCCGCAAGCTGATCCTCGAATATCTGCTTCGTCTCGGAGAGAAGCCGACCGATCAGCGTCGACTTGCCGTCATCGACCGACCCGCAGGTGAGGAAACGCAACAGCGACTTGCGCTCCTGACCAGCTAGATAATCCTCGACATTGTCGGCTGCGACTATGGCTTCCGCCCTTACATGGCGCATGGTCAGAAATACCCCTCGCGCTTCTTCTTCTCCATCGACCCGACCTCGTCCTTGTCGATCAGCCGGCCCTGGCGCTCCGAGGTGCGGGCAATAAGCATTTCGCTGACGATGCCCGCGAGGTCCGTCGCATCCGATTCGATTGCCGCCGTCAGCGGATAGCAGCCAAGCGTCCTGAAGCGGACCAGCCGGTTTTCCACCACCTCGCCCGGCCTCAGCACCATGCGTTCGTCGTCGCGCAGTATCAGCATTCCGTCACGCTCGACCACCGGCCGTTCCTTGGCGAAATAGAGCGGCACGATAGGAATGTCTTCCTGAAGGATATATTGCCAGATATCCAGCTCGGTCCAGTTGGACAGCGGAAAGACGCGTATCGATTCGCCCGCCGCTATGCGCGTGTTGAATATCTTCCACATTTCCGGGCGCTGGCTCTTCGGGTCCCAGGCATGGCTGGAATTGCGGAACGAAAAAATGCGCTCCTTGGCGCGTGATTTCTCCTCGTCGCGGCGCGCGCCGCCGAAAGCTGCATCGAAGCCGTATTTGTCCAGCGCCTGGCGCAGCGCCACCGTCTTCATGATATGCGTGTGAGTGTTCGAGCCATGGTCGAACGGGTTGATGTTGTCGCGCGCACCCTCCTCGTTGATGTGAACGAGCAGGTCGAAGCCCAGCCGTTCGGCCATGGCGTCGCGAAATGCGATCATCTCGCGGAATTTCCAGGTCGTGTCGACATGGAGAAAGGGAAAAGGCGGCTTGGCCGGATAGAAAGCCTTCATCGCCAGGTGCAGCAGGACCGAGGAATCCTTGCCGATCGAATAGAGCATTACCGGCTTGCTGAAGGTCGCCGCCACCTCACGAAATATATGGATCGCCTCGGCCTCGAGACGATCGAGATGGGTAAGCTTGGCCAGCATGCGAATGCCTTTGGTGGGCGGCGACGTGACACGAACGCGCAACTAATTGAGACTTCGGCGATTTTCCCAGAACGCGCCTTTTGCTCAAGAAGAAGCCTACCAAATTTGCTTGCCTGCCCGATTGGATCGTGCGCCCAAACCTCGTCGGTTGGAAAGCTGTTCTCACACCGGAAAAAAAAGCCGCCATGTGCGGCGGACACTCAAAAACGCAAAAAGCCGCAGGGGATAACCTGCGGCCTTCGGATTTGCTTTGGATTTTTCTACTTGTGCTTCGGCAGCAGTGCCCAGATCGCCGGTGCCAGGGTCGCGGCAAGCGCGACCTTGATAAGGTCGGGCACGATGAACGGAACGACGCCGAACTGCCAGGATTTTTCCGGGCCGATCAGCGCGGCAAGCCAGGCGAAGCCCATCGCCATCATGACGATCTCGGCGGTGAGGATGGCGCCAAACAGCTTCACCGGGCTACGGTCCCAACCGCGATCGGCTGCCCAGCCGACGATTGCGGCCATCACGACGAAGCCGGCGAGGTAGCCGCCGGTGGAGCCCAGCATATAGGCGATGCCGATGCCCTTTTCCGGGGTGCTCTGGAATACCGGAAGGCCCATCGCGCCCTCAGCCATGTAAAGCAGCAGCGTCGCGACGGCGAGTTTCCTGCCATAGGCGATGGCGATCAGGAAGATCACCAGTGTCTGGAGCGACATGTCGACCGGACCGAGAACAACCTTCATCCGGGAGGAGAGCGCAATCAGCAGCGTGCCTGCGGCAGCCAGGAAGATTTGAGTGGCAAGGCGCGCGGCGCGGCCCTCGGGCAGTGCGAGCGACACCAGCGGGCGCGCGATTGTAGAATCTGTCATATTTCTCCCCATTCGGTTGAGGCCAGCGATCGCCGGTCGGGTTCCCGTATATTCGTTGCCATGCTAAGCGGCAAACCATTTTCAACGCTCGCACACCAAAGCTGGATGGATTTCCCGATGGCGCTGGACCTGGACACGACATTCGAGCCTGCCTACGGTCAAGCCGTAGTGGTTGCCGAACACGTGCTGCGTGTGACGGTGAACAATCCGAGCGCATTCACCTTTCGCGGCACCAACAGCTATATCGTCGGGCGCGACACGCTTGCCGTCATCGATCCCGGACCCGAGGACGATGCCCATTTCGACAGTCTGATGCGCGCCATAGCGGGGCGGCCGGTCAGCCACATATTCGTCAGCCATACGCACCGCGATCACTCGCCGCTTGCGGCAAAGCTGGCGCTTCAGACGGGCGCCATCGTCGCGGCCGAGGGGCCGCATCGCTCGGCACGGCCGCTCAGGATCGGCGAAATCAACCCGCTCGATGCCAGCGCCGATTTCGACTTCTCGCCGGACCTGCGGCTTGCCGACGGCCAGACCGTCGAGGGCGACGGCTGGGCGATCAGCACGGTGCTGACGCCGGGCCACGCGGCCAACCATGCCGCTTTCGCGCTGGAGGGAACCGGCATCCTGTTTTCGGCCGACCACGTCATGGCCTGGGCGACGTCGATCGTCGCACCTCCCGATGGCGCGATGTCGGACTATATGGCGTCGCTGGATCGCCTGATGGAGCGCGACGACACCGTGTTCCTGCCTGGCCATGGCGGGCCGGTCGAAAAACCTGCAGCCTTCATGCGCGGACTCAAGGCCCATCGCAAGATGCGCGAACGCGCGGTCTTGGAGCGGTTGAATTCCGGCGACCGCACCATCGCGCAACTCGTGGCCGCAATTTATCGCGACACCGACCCACGGCTTCACGGCGCAGCGGCACTCTCGGTCCTGGCGCATCTGGAGGATCTCGTGGCGCGTGGCCAGGTGCTTGCCGAGGGCGACGTGTCGATCGACGGTTTCTTTTCTCCAGCCTGATCAGGACCAAACGACACTCAGGATTTGAGGCGTGGTATGAGCAAAGGAGCGGAGCCGAAGGCGCCCTGCGCCGAGGCTTCGCGACGCGGAAATGGACGATTTTGGCCATATCCCTGCGGGACCCGGCGGATTTCGACCCTGAATGTCGATTGGTCCTAATCGGCGGGTGGGTCTTCGTCAGGCGCCTCCACCGGCATGGCATCTGCTTGCGCGGCCATTTCGGCATCGAGTTCGTCAAGAAAGCCGATGATTCGGGCTGCATTGTCGCCAAGATCATGCCTGCCGTATCGCGAAGCGGAGCGCATATCGACATAGGTGCTCGTGCCCTCGTCGGTCAGGCGGATCGCCACATCGATCGGGAAAGCCAGAATGGTGGTGTAGGCGACTGCCTCAATCGTGACTTCGCTTCGTCCTGCGGCCACAGGCTGCGCCCCCTTTATCTGCCAGTCCTTGTTTGTCAGCACCGCCTTGACGGCATTGAGGGCGAGAGTGAATGGCAGATCATACCGACGCCCTGAGACATTCGGATATCTCGCAAGCTGCAGCTTCTTTTGCCCGGAGGTGAGCGGCGCGACGGGGTTCATATCGGTCGTGCGCGATCGCGCCGCATCGTTGAGGGCCGGCGGGTCCTCGAGATCGGTGGAAACGTCGTTGAGTTCCGGATAGGCAAAGCCGCGATAGGCCGAAAGCACGAACGGCACCAGCACCAGCAGCGCCACGATTGCACCGAAAGTCAGGTCGCCGCCGCCGCGGTCTCCCCTTCGCCAGACGCGCGAAAAGGCCAAGGCCGCCAGAGCCAGCGCACAGAGCGCAAGCAATGCCACCAGCCCGAACACTACCAGAAACGCCCTGGTCTCAAGAAGGCCGTAACGGTGCGACACCGCGGAGGTCAGCATCAACATCGCCGAAAATGCCGCCAGTCTTCGTGACCACACAGCGGCACGCGAGGTTCGCTGTTCCAAATATGCCGCCATGTTTTCGCTTCAGATCCGCTCCACTCGAAGCGCTTCAATAATGCCTTTGCGTGCGTGGTAGAAGCCCTCAAGCTCCCTTGCCACAATCCGGCCATTGTCGACGCGGATTCTTGGGCAGCGGGTGGGCTTGACTGGCGACATACGACGAGGTTTCGCATGACCGAACAGTCTGCCGAACAGGATTCCGTGGCCACGCTTGCCGAAACCACCGTCGAGGTTCCGGTCAAAGGCGAGACCGTTTCGGATCAGGACTTCGAGGACGTCGTTCGCGGCACGCTCGATGCCGTGGGTGGCACGCTGCTGTTCAAGCTGCGGGTCGACGAGGACGAACATCCCCATCATGCGGCCGCCGCCTTTGTCGGCGAGGGCGAAAACCGCCAGTTTCTGGTCCTGACGATGCCGATCGCGGGCGGTCAGCTACGGGTCGAGACGGCTGCCGACAGCGCCAGCCCAATCGCTCGCATTGCCGCCGCCTATGCCGGTCTGGCGGACGCCTTTTCTACCGCCGCCTAGAACATCGGAGAGTGCGTCCTATCGGACGCACGGGCCTTGGACGATCGCTGTAAACCGGCGAGCGCCATCGTTTTCACGATGATTTCCGCGCCGATTTGACCGCCGCCTGCGCTGCGGCGAGCCGCGCGATCGGCACACGGAAGGGCGAACAGGATATGTAATCCAGACCGACCTCTTCGCAGAAATGGATCGAGGCAGGATCGCCGCCGTGCTCGCCGCAGATGCCGAGCTTGATGCCGGCTCGGGCGCCCCTGCCCTTCTCCGCGCCGATCCGCACCAATTCGCCGACACCTTCCACGTCGATCGAGACGAACGGATCCTGCTCCATGACGCCCTTCTGGCGATAGACCTCGAGGAAGGAGGCCGCGTCGTCGCGCGAAATGCCGAAGGTGGTCTGGGTCAGATCGTTGGTGCCGAAGGAAAAGAACTCGGCGCTTTCGGCGATGACATCGGCGCGAAGGGCCGCTCGCGGCAGTTCGATCATCGTGCCGGTCAGGTATTCGACCTCGACACCGGTTTCGTCCATCACGTTCCTGGCGACCGCATCGATGCGCGCCTTGACGAAGTCGAACTCCTCCTTCAACCCGACCAGCGGCACCATGATTTCGGGCACAACCGGGCTTCCCGTCCGCTTGCCCGCCTCGACCGCGGCCTCGAAAATCGCCCGCGCCTGCATCTCGGCGATCTCGGGATAGGTCACCGCCAGGCGGCAACCGCGATGGCCAAGCATCGGATTGAACTCGTGCAGCGTTTCGGTGCGCTGACGCAGCCGATCGACGGAAACATCCATCGCCGTGGCCACTTCCTCGATTTCCTCCTCCGTCTTCGGCAGGAATTCGTGCAGCGGCGGATCAAGCAGGCGGATCGTTACCGGCAGGCCGGCCATGATCTCGAAAAGCTCGAGAAAATCCGAGCGCTGCATCGGCAGCAAAAGGTCGAGTGCGGCGCGGCGCTCCTTTTCCGTATCGGAAAGGATCATTTCGCGCATGGCGACCACGCGCTCTCCCTCAAAGAACATATGCTCGGTGCGGCAAAGCCCGATGCCTTCCGCCCCGAACGACCGCGCCATGCGCGCATCGGCTGGCGTTTCGGCATTGGTGCGCACCGTCATGCGGCGAATGGCGTCGGCCCATTCCATGATCGAGGCGAAATCGCCTGAAAGCTCCGGCTGCAGCATGGCGACCGAGCCTTTCAGCACCTGCCCCGTGCTGCCGTCGATGGTGACGATGTCGCCCTTGCGGAACGTCGTGCCAAGCGCCGACATCGTGCCTGCCTTATAGTCGATGCGCAGCGAGCCGGCGCCCGACACGCAGGGCTTGCCCATGCCGCGCGCCACAACCGCCGCGTGGCTGGTCATGCCGCCTCTCGCCGTCAGGATGCCTTCGGCGGCGTGCATTCCATGAATGTCTTCCGGGCTCGTCTCAACGCGAACAAGGATGACCTTCTTGCCGATCGCCCGCATTTCCTCGGCTTCATCCGAGGAAAAGACGATCTCGCCGGTAGCAGCGCCCGGCGAAGCCGGCAGACCGACGGAGATCACGTTGCGTTCGGCCTTCGGGTCGATCGTCGGGTGAAGCAACTGATCCAGCGAGGCCGGGTCGATGCGGGCGACGGCCTCTTCCTTGCTGATGAGACCTTCGGCCGCCATGTCCACGGCGATCTTCAGCGCGGCCTTCGCCGTGCGCTTGCCGGAGCGCGTCTGCAGCATCCACAACTTACCGCGCTCTATGGTGAATTCGAGATCCTGCATGTCGCGGTAATGGTTTTCCAGACGCTCGGAAATCGCCATGAAAGAGGCGAAGGCATCCGGCATCAATTTCTGCAGCGACGGCTTGTCGGAACCAGCGGCGATGCGGGCCTGCTCGGTGATGTTCTGCGGGGTGCGGATGCCGGCGACGACGTCCTCTCCCTGCGCATTCACCAGGAACTCGCCATAGAGCACCTTTTCGCCGGTCGAGGGA
The DNA here is from genome assembly GCF_047739745.1 of Borborobacter xinjiangensis. Classification (NCBI taxonomy): domain Bacteria; kingdom Pseudomonadati; phylum Pseudomonadota; class Alphaproteobacteria; order Hyphomicrobiales; family Phyllobacteriaceae; genus Borborobacter; species Borborobacter xinjiangensis. The sequence goes on from NZ_JBLLVA010000018.1 coordinate 33,553, forward strand.
TTGCGCGTGAAGGCGACGCCGGTGGCCGAGGTCTCGCCCATATTGCCGAACACCATCGCCTGCACGTTGACGGCCGTTCCCCAGCTCGCCGGGATGTTGTGAAGCCTGCGATAGGTGATGGCGCGCGGGTTCATCCAGCTCGAAAACACCGCTCCGATCGCGCCCCAGAGCTGATCGTGCGGATCCTGCGGGAACGGCTTGCCGAGTTCCTCTTCGACCTTGGCCTTGTAGAGCCCGATGACGTGCTGCCATTCGGCGGCGCTCAGCGCAGTGTCGAGGTCGTGGCCAAGCCGCGCCTTCTCTTCCTCCAGAATTTCCTCGAATGCCTCATGGTCGAGATCCATGACGACGTTCGAATACATCTGGATGAAACGGCGGTAGCTGTCATAGGCAAAGCGCGCGTCACCGGAGTCTGCGGCAAGTGCCTCCACCGTCGCGTCGTTCAGGCCGAGGTTGAGAACCGTATCCATCATGCCCGGCATCGAGGCGCGCGCGCCCGAGCGCACCGAAACCAGAAGCAACTTTTCCGGGTCGCCGAAGCGGCGGCCGGTCAGCGCGGCGATGTGGTCGAGGGCCGCCGTGACATCGGCCTCGAACGAATCGGGAAAAGTCTGGCCGTTGGCGTAGTACCAGTTGCAGGCTTCGGTGGTGATGGTGAACCCCGGGGGGACCGGAAGGCCCAGATTGCACATCTCGGCCAGATTGGCGCCCTTGCCGCCAAGCAGGCTCCTGTCGCCCGCGCCTCCTTCGGCGGTTCCATCCCCAAAGGTGTAGACCCACTTGGCCATCTCTGCTCCTCGCCAATCGTCTGCGGACCATCGCGAAGGAAACGCGGCCAGCCCTTTGCGCGCAGCGTTAAATTGCTGGTTCGCGAAAGGCAACCTCTGCTTTTCGCCCGCCTTGCCCTACAATCGATTAAGAAATCCACAGGTAACGAGACTTGAAGTCGCACCTGGAATTCTGTAGAACATATCAGGAACACGAGGCAGCCATGAAAAAGACCGGAAAAATCGACTATCTCGAAATGTCCGCCACAGGCGGCACGCTGGACAGCGTGAAGGCTTTCTACAGCGCGGCGTTTTCATGGTCCTTCCAGGATTATGGCCCGACCTATTCGGCCTTTGACGAAGGACTTGAGGGTGGTTTCCAGACCGACGGCACTGAAGCGGCGGCCAAGCCGCTGCCGGTGCTCTATTCGGAGAATCTGGAAGACACGCTCGCGGCGGTCGAGAATGCCGGCGGAAAGATCGTCCGTCCGATCTTCTCCTTTCCCGGCGGCCGCCGGTTTCATTTCACCGACCCGGCAGGCAACGAACTCGCCGTGTGGGGAGAATGATCCTGCGCTCCTTGCCCTGCCCGGCGCATGGCCTCGCAACGGGCAGAAATTGAGCGGGTAAAATTGAGCGTAACGATTTTGTCGCGATTGTACTTTTCGATCGCACTGAATATAACGCCGCTCATGCTCGGCGCAGACGCCGGGTCTTGGGGCGTAGCCAAGTGGTAAGGCAGCGGTTTTTGGTACCGCCATTCGGAGGTTCGAACCCTCCCGCCCCAGCCAGCTTCCTCTGATTTTCAGCGACAGTCGATGTTGACGTCCTGCGTGAGCTCGCAGCGGACACCGGGTTGGCGCCGCTCAGCTTGCTTCGCGCAACTGTTCCGCGGTCTGGAGGTCGACCGAGACAAGCTGGCTGACGCCCTGCTCGGCCATGGTGACGCCGAACAGCCGGCTCATCCGCGCCATGGTGATCGGGTTATGCGTGATGACGACGAACCGCGTCTCGGTGGTGCGTGCCATTTCGTCCATGAGATTGCAGAAGCGCTCGACATTGTGGTCATCGAGCGGCGCATCGACCTCGTCGAGCACGCAGATCGGCGCCGGATTGGTGAGGAACACCGCGAAAATCAGCGCCATCGCCGTCAGCGCCTGCTCGCCGCCGGACAAAAGCGTCATCGTCTGCGGCTTCTTGCCGGGTGGGCGGGCCAGGATTTCCAGCCCGGCCTCAAGCGGATCGTCCGATTCGATCAGTTGCAGTTCGGCCGTACCGCCACCGAAAAGATGCGTGAACAGCCGCTGGAACTGCGCATTGACCACGTCGAACGCCGCCAGCAGCCGGTCGCGCCCCTCGCGATTGAGGCTCTGGATCGCCTGGCGCAGCTTGCGGATCGCCTCGATAATGTCGTCGCGTTCGGCGACAATCGTCTCCAGCCGCTCGGAAAGCTCCCTTTGCTCCTCCTCGGCCCGCAGATTGACGGCTCCCAGCCGTTCGCGTTCGATCTTGAGCCGCTCCATATGCCGCTCGACATCGGCCATGTCGGGCATTTCCGCATCCGGTTCGAGACCGGTGTGGCGGATGACCAGATGCGGCGGCGTATTCAGCACTTCCTGTATCCGTGCCTCGATTTCCTTGCGGCGGTCGTCGGCGGCCGTCAGGCGCTCTTCGGCGCGCCCCCTCGCCTCGCGCGCTTCCGAAAGCTGCTGGATCGCCGCCGTCGCCTGTTTGTCGAGCACCGCCTGACGCGTCTCGGCTTCCTGAAGCTCGTCGGAAGCTTTCTTGCGCAGGGTTTCGGCCTCGGCAAGCTGGGTCATCAGCGCGCGGCGTCGCGCGTCGATCTCATCGGGTGCTTCGACCAGTCTTTCGCGCTCATCGAGCGCCTCGGCCTTTCGTTCACCAAGCGATGCGATCTGGCTTGCGGCATTTTCGGCGCGCTGTGTCCAGTTCCGACGCTCGGCACCGATCGCCTCCAGCCGGCGCGCACGCTGATCCGCCTCGCGCTTCAGCCCGTCATGAACGGCTCGCGCATCCGCAACTGCGGCGCGGTCGCGGGCGACATGGGAAGCGGCCTGATCGAGGCGCGACTGAAGATCGCTCAAATCGGGAGCGGAGGCGAGTTGCGATTCGGCCTCGACAACTGTCGCGGCCGCCTCCTCGTGATCTTCCTCGATCCGCGCGCGGGTCTCGTCGAGTGCCGACCTGCGGCTCGACAATTCGCCTGCTGCCTTCTCCGCGCTTGCCAACGCGTCTCGCGCCTGCCCGAGCGCAGTCTGGGCGTCACGCCCGGCCTGACGGGCCAGACGCTCGTTTTCCGTGCTTTGGCGCACGGCGTTCTCGGCCTTGGCCAACGCTTCCTCGGCGGCGCGCACGGCAAGGGTTGCCGCCACCGCCTCGGCATCGAGTTCGGCCAGCCGGTTCTTCTGCGCCAGCCGCTGCGCGGCGGCCGTCGGCGCATCGGCGCTGGCAGTCAGCCCGTCCCAGCGCCAAAGCGCTCCCTCGCGGCTGACCAGCCGTTGCCCCGGCGCCAGCAGCGGTTGAAGCCGTCTTCCGTCAGCCGCTTCGACAATGCCGATCTGCGCCAGGCGCCGGGCAAGCTGGCGCGGCGCGCGCACCACGGACGCCAGGCTTGGCACACCATCGGGCAGCGCCGGATCGCCCGGGGTCGGCTCGACCTCGCCCCAATGAACGGGCGCGCTGCGATCAAGCGGCACGTCGAGATCCTCGCCAAGTGCCGCACCCAAAGCCGTCTCAAAGCCGCGATCGACGCTGAGCTGCTCAAGAACGGACGGGAAAAGATCGCCGCTGGTGGCGTTCAGGATCTTTGCCAGCGTGCGCGCTTCCGTCTCGATGCGGGCAAGTTCGGCGCGTGCCTCCTGAACCGGCGTGCGCGCCGCACTTTCCGCCGCCCGTGCCGCGGCTACGGATTCTTCAGCGGAAGCAGTCGCGATCTCGGCGTCCTCAAGCGCCGACAGCGCCTCCTCGACAAGAATCTTCTTCTCAGCCGGATCAGCGAGCCCGGCGATCCGCGAGGCGATTTCCGAAATTTCGCGACCAACGTCGGCCAATTGCCGGGCGAAGCGATCGCGGCGCTCGGTGGCTTCACGCAGCATGCGCTCGAGCTGGGTGCGGGATGCAGCCGCCTCGGCGCGTTCCGCGGTGAGTGCCGAAAGAGCGCCTTCGCTCAGAGCCAGGGTCGCCGCCGCTTCCTCGAAGGCGGAGCGCACCGTGGCCTCGCGCTCGACCGCGCCGGCATTTTCGCCCTTCAGTTCCTCCTCTTCGGCGGCGAGCCGCGCAAGTATCTCGCCATTGTCGCGCACCATCTGCTGCTCGCGGGCAATATCGGCGTCGAGTTGCTGCAACCGGCGATCGAGTTCGGCCTGCCTGGTGCGAATGCGGCCGGCCTCCTCCTCGATCTGCGTTCTGGCGATGGACAGCCGCTGGAAAGCAGCGGCGGCCGAAGCTTCCGCTTCGCGCAATTGCGGCAATCGGTGCGCGCCGACCGCCTGATCTTTTGCTGCATTCATCTGCGAGGCGGCCCGCTCGCCGACCAGCGAGGTTGCAAGCGCCAGCGCCGAGCGTGCCTCGCCTTCCTGCGTTTTCGCCTGCGTCCAGCGCAGATGCAGCAGCGTGGCTTCCGCCTTGCGGATATCGGCCGACAGGTTCTTGAAACGCGACGCCTGGCGGGCTTGGCGCTTCAGGCTTTCGATCTGCCCCCCCAGTTCGCCGACCACATCGTCAAGGCGTTCTAGGTTCTGCTCGGCCGCGCGCAGCCGCAGTTCCGCCTCGTGGCGGCGCGTGTGCAGGCCGGATATGCCCGCCGCCTCTTCGAGCAACGCCCGGCGTGCCTGCGGCTTGGCCTGGATGAGTTCGCCGATGCGCCCCTGGCCGACCATGGAGGGCGAGCGCGCGCCGGTCGACTGGTCGGCAAACAGAAGCTGTACGTCCTTGGCGCGCGCTTCCTTGCCGTTGATGCGATAGACCGAGCCCGCTTCGCGCTCGATGCGGCGCGACACCTGCAGTTCGTCGGCATCGTTAAAGGCGGCGGGGGCGGTGCGATCGCTATTGTCGAGGAAAAGCGTGACTTCGGCCGTGTTGCGGGCCGGCCGCGTGCCCGATCCGGAGAAGATCACGTCGTCCATGCCCGAGGCGCGCATGTTCTTGTATGAGCTTTCGCCCATCACCCAGCGCAACGCCTCGACCAAGTTGGACTTGCCGCAGCCATTCGGCCCGACCACGCCGGTCAGGCCACGTTCGATGACGAACTCGCCGGGCTCGACAAAGGACTTGAAGCCGAGCAGGCGAAGACGGGAAAATTTCATGGGCGCAATTCCGCGCCCGCAGGCGCGCGAAGACGCCTGCGGCCCGGCCTCGCCGGGACGTCAGAGCATGCCGTCGATAATCGCCGACATTTCCTCAATAGTCCGCGCCCCTTTGTACATATTGCCGTTGATGAAGAAGGTCGGGGTGGAGTCGACCCCGAAATCCTCCGCGCCACGCTTTTGTACAGCCCTGACATCGTCCAGAAGTTTCTGGTCCGTCAAGCAGGCCTCGAAGGACTCCTGTGAAAAACCCGCCATCTTGGAGATTTGCAGCAGTGCGTCCTTGGCGTTTTGCACACCGGCCCAATTATCCTGCTGCTTGAACAGCACGTCGATCATCGGGAAATAGTTGTCCTTGGCGCAGCGAGCCAGCATGAAGCCAGCCTCGGCGCGTGGATCGAAGGGGAATTCACGGAACACCAACCGCACCTTGCCGGTGTCGATATACTTCTTCTTCAGCTCCGGAAACGTCGTCTCGTGGAAATGCGCGCAGTGGCCGCAGGTCATCGACGCATATTCGACGATGGTGACGGGCGCGTCGTCCTTGCCGAGGCTCTTTTCAGGCAGCGCGCCCGGCTCGAGCAGTTTGGCCATGTCCACGGTGCCCTGCGGCTCGGGTGCCGATGCAGCAGGGGCGGCCGGCGCCGTCGTGCTTTCCTGCGCTACGGCCTCATTGCCGGAATCGCTGCATGAAGCAAGCACAACCGCTGCGGGAAGAAGCGCCATCGAAGCGAGAACGGTTCTGCGTGGAATGGAACGGATCATACGAATCACCTGCCTGACAATGTATTGTGCGACGTTTAATCAAGAAAAAGCGAGAGTTGGCGCGAAATAAGGCATCCTTTCGCGCAATCCAACCGCCATTGCCTGCAACTGCGTTCACGAAAGCGAGAGTTCAGGGCCGACTTAGCGCTTCTTCATGCCGATGATGGTCGCGCCAAGCCGCTCCAGCGATGCCCGCAAGGCGTCATCCTCGACTTGACCGACCACGCTGGAGAGTTTCGCCTGCTCCTTCGCGTCGAGCGATCTGGGGCGCGGCCTGGGCGGCGGCGCATCGCCGAGCATCGGCTTCTGCACGATGCGGATGCGACCGATGGCGGTGAAACCCAGAAATGCGTTGACCCGGCCGATGATCTCGGCCGTCTCGTGCTGAAGGTGAAGGGCGGCCATGCCCTCGCAGGCGATCACCAGCGTTGCGGGCTGGAACGGATCGTCTTCATGCAGGCGGCGCGGCCATTGAATCTTTTCCGGCCGCGTGTGGCGTGCCAGCCGAGGGCCGACGATCTCCTCCCATGACTGCACAAGCCCGACCGAAATGCCGGCGCGCTTGCGCAAAACCGGATCGAGAATCTCGCTGGCGAGATCGCTGACCGGAACGGGATTGCCGCGACGGCTTTTCCCTGCCATGTGCGTTCTCCAGACAATATCGCACCCAAGGGCACAGGCGCATCAACCGATCAATGGCATCACCCGAACCTAGTCGCAAGAGCGCGCACCCGCCGCTTCCCGATATCGCGACCCATCTTCTCGACTGGTACGATGCCAATCATCGCGACCTGCCGTGGCGCGTACCGCCGCGCCACATCGCCGCCGGCAGAAAGCCCAATCCCTATCATGTCTGGCTGTCGGAAATCATGCTCCAGCAAACGACGGTCGAGGCGGTGAAACCCTATTTCCGCGCATTTCTGGAGCGGTGGCCCGATGTGAAGGCGCTCGCGGCCGCTGACACCGAGGATGTCATGAAGGCGTGGGCGGGACTTGGCTATTATTCCCGCGCCCGCAAACTGAAAGCCTGCGCCGATCTGGTAGCGTCGGGCTCGGGTGAGTTCCCGGCTACGGAAAAAGAGCTGCTCCAACTGCCCGGTGTCGGCCCCTATACGGCGGCAGCGATCGCAGCAATCGCCTTCGATCGTCCGGCGGCAGTCATGGACGGAAATGTCGAGCGCGTCATGTCGCGACTGTTCGCCATCGCCACGCCGCTGCCGGAGGCGAAACCGGAAATCCGGTCGCGGTTGACGACGCTGGTACCCGAGCAGCGTCCCGGAGACTTCGCGCAAGCCATGATGGACCTCGGCGCGACTATCTGCACGCCGCGCCGCCCACGCTGCATGCTTTGCCCACTGCGCGCTGATTGCCTGGTGTTGGGCAATGGCGACCCCGAGCTTTATCCGGTGCGGGCGCCCAAGCCTGAAAAGCCTTCGCGCCGAGGGGCGGCCTTTGTCGCCGTAACGCCGGATGGCGCGGTCCTGCTGCGCAAGCGTCCGGAAAAGGGCCTGCTCGGCGGCATGAGCGAAGTACCGACAACGGCATGGACGGCTCGCATCGACGGCGACACCGGCCCCGACGCCGCACCCTTCCCCGCCGATTGGCGCAAAGTCGGCCACATCTCGCATGTTTTCACGCATTTCGCGCTCGATCTAGCAGTTTACCGTGCGGCCGTGGAATTCGAAGCCGCCCCGGCCGGTCACTTTTGGGCCTCGGCCGGCAACCTGCACGGCGAGGCGCTGCCGACCGTCATGAAAAAGGCAATCGAAGCGGCAATACCGGGTTCGACCCGCAAGCCGACATCCATTCACAAGAGATCGACATGAACGAAATCCGCCACATCGTCTTCGACATCGGCAGGGTGCTCATCCATTACGACCCCGACCTGCCGTTCAGCCGGCTGATTCCTGACAATACAGAGCGGAGTTGGTTCCTTGAGAATGTCTGCACGGCGGAATGGAACATCGAACAGGACCGCGGGCGCAGTTGGCGGGAAGCCGAGGACCTGCTGATTGCGCTGCATCCGGATCATGCCGAGAACATCCGCAACTTCCGCCGCTATTGGCACGAGATGGTGCCGCACGCCTATGACGACAGCGTCGCCATCATGGAAACGCTGATCGACAAGGGGCATGACGTGACGATGCTGACGAATTTCGCCTCTGATACATTCGCCGATGCCAGGCGGCGCTTTCCCTTCCTCAACCGTCCGCGTGGCGTCACGGTGTCGGCAGACATCGGGATGATCAAGCCGGACCGGGGCATTTACGAGCACCACGCCGCAAGCTTCGGCCTCGCCCCCGAAGCAACGCTTTTCATCGACGACAGTCAGAAGAATGTCGATGGCGCCAAGGCGGCGGGCTGGCATGCCGTTCTGTTCCAGAATGCCAAAACGCTCGAGGCGGACCTCGAGCGTTTCGGGATCAGCCGGTGACTGGAAGCCGGCTCATCGGTGAACTCTGGCATGACCCCCGAAAAAGTCGCGGACTTTTTGGGCAGGATCATGCGCTGAAGAACAATCTTTCAGCCGCCGGCGCGCTCCATGCCAAGACGCGCGATACGGCGTAGCTCGTCTATCTGCATCAGCCCGCCGTTGCGCTCATAGTGCCAGAAGGTCCAGCCATTGCAGGCCTCCAGCCCTTGCACCTGTGCGCCGACGCGGTGGATGGAGCCAGCCGTTTCGCCCACGGCAAGCGTGCCGTCGGCACGCACCTTGGCGGCCCAGCGCCGCTTGGCATCGTAAAGAGTGGTCCCCGGCTTCATCATCCCGGTATCGATGAGATTGACGAAAGCGACGCGCGGCTCGGCGCGCTTGCCCGAAAGCACCGTCAATTCCGCGTCGCCCAGCGGCCTCACGGCGGCGATCCGCTCATTGGCGGCGTCGATATAGGCCTGCTCGCGCTCGATGCCGACGAAGTGACGGCCGAGACGCTTTGCAACCGCTCCCGTCGTGCCTGAGCCGAAGAAAGGATCGAGCACCACATCGCCCGGTCTGGTCGATGCCATCATGATGCGGGCAAGCAGTGCCTCCGGCTTCTGGGTGGGATGCAGCTTTTCACCATCGTCGTTCTTCAGTCGCTCGGCGCCGGTGCAAATCGGAAACAGCCAGTCAGAACGCATCTGTACGTCGTCATTGGCCGCCTTCAGCGAGTCATAGTTGAAGGTGTAGCCCTTCGAGGACTGGTCGCGCGACGCCCAGATCAGCGTTTCGTGCGCGTTCTGGAAGCGGCGCCCCCGGAAATTCGGCATCGGATTGGTCTTGCGCCAGACGATATCGTTCAGGATCCAGAAGCCGAGATCCTGCATCGAAGCGCCGACGCGGAAGATGTTGTGATAAGAGCCGATCACCCAGATCGTGCCGTTCGGCTTCAGCACCCGGCGAGCCGCCAGGAGCCAGGCTCGGGTGAAGGCATCATAGGCCGCGAAACTGTCAAACTGGTCCCAGGCGTCGTCAACCGCGTCGACCTTCGACTGGTCGGGTCGGTGCAGGTCGCCGTTAAGCTGGAGGTTGTAGGGCGGATCGGCGAAGATCACGTCGACCGACTTCTCCGGCAGCTTTTCGAGCGCCGCCACGCAGTCGCCTTTCAGGATCGTGTCGAGCCATTCGGCTTGTTGCGGCAGGGGGGAGAGATCGGCAAGAGCACGCACGGCTGACATTCTGATACCCGGATCACGCGTTACTGTTTTACTTCCCGTTATGGTTACCCATCAGCGTAAATTTTTAATGAAGCGAGCCCGGGATTTGCCGTGGCAAGCCTCATGGTGTATGCCCCGCGGCGAATGCCGACCACCGATGGCGGCCTCCTTCCCCTTTCCGGAGCATCATGACCCAGCCTGAACTCGTCATTTTCGATTGCGACGGCGTGCTCGTCGATTCAGAAATCATCGCCGCGCGGGTGGAAGCCGATCTTTTGACCGAGGCAGGCTTTCCGATCACCGCCGGCGAGCTTGCCGAGAGCTATGCCGGACTGACCTTCACCGATATTCTGCTGCGCATCGAGGAGCAGGCGAAAATCCCCCTCCAGGCGTCGCTCATCAGCCAGGCTGAAGCACTTGTCGACCGGCGGCTGATGAACGAAGTTCGGGCGATCGAGGGTGCATATGAGGCGGCGGCCGGTGTCACCGTCAAGCGTTGCATCTGCTCCAATTCGAACAGCCTGCGCCTGGAAATGATGCTCGGCAGGACCAATCTGCTGCCGCTTTTTGCTGGCCGCCTCTTTTCCTCGCTGGAGACGCCGTCAGCGAAACCGAAACCCGCTCCCGACGTGTTTGTCCATGCAGCGGCGACGCTTGGCGTGGAGCCGGCGCACACCTTCGTGATCGAGGATTCGGTTCACGGGGTCACTGCTGCCAAGGCCGCCGGCATGCGGGTGATCGGCTTCACCGGCGCCTCGCACAGCTATCCGGGACACGCCGATGTCCTGACCGAAGCCGGAGCCGAAACCGTCATCCGCCGCTGGGCGGATTTCCATGGCGTCCTGGCCGCATTGTCGGAGTGGTCGGAAGACGCGTGAAAGAGACGTCACTTCTTCTTCGGCGGGCCTTCGTCATAGCCGGCATAAATGCGAATGTTCTGTTCGGCCGGGGTCGGGAAGGTCACGGCAGGGTCGTTGAAGACGAATTGTGTGGCAGCGGAGGAGCCTGCGACGGAAATCTGATAGTTGTGCAGCTTGGAGTAGAGCACCTCCTCGCCTCGCACCGCGACGACGCGGATCGGCATCGTGACATTGCCCTGCGCTCCGGCAGGACCCGGAACGACCTTGCCGGCGACTGCGACATTCAGGGTGATCATGCCGTCGGCATGGGTACAACTGCGTGTGACATCGGTAATGGAGGCTTGATAAGCGACTTTGGAAGGATCGTCCTGGCCGCCCTTGGCATAGCTGTTGAAATAGGCTGTTCCTTCGCGCAGTGTCACCGGCGGACAATAAGCTCGAAGTTCGCTTTCAAGAACCTTTTCCTGCGTCGCCCCAGCGGGCTTGCCGGCGCCACCGGATTGGCAACCGGCAATTGCAAGCGCAAGGCTGGAGACAGTCAAGACCGCACCGAAGCGGCCATTGAGCAAACGAAACGTCATATACGGCACTTCCCTCTCGCAAAGCTGCTGCTGTATATCAACCCCGCGGCAGAAATGCGACTGACGGGATACAGTTTTTCACGGGACCCTGGGCTGAATGCAGGCTCCCTCACAATGAATGGATGACGATGCGCTATGTCAGCACTCGCGGAGAGGCTCCCGCGCTTGGCTTTTCAGATTCGATCCTGGCGGGCCTGGCTCGCGACGGCGGCCTTTACATTCCGGACGAATGGCCCCGCTTCAGCGCGGACGAAATCCGCGCCATGCGGGGTCTCCCCTACCCCGATCTGGCGATACGCCTGCTGACACCGTACCTCGGCAATGAGATCGCAGCGCCGGCCTTCGAGCGCATCGTGCGCGAAGCTTACGCGACCTTCCGCCATGAGGCGGTCTGCCCGCTCGTACAGACCGGTTCGAACCGTTTCGTACTGGAGCTTTTCCACGGCCCGACGCTTGCCTTCAAGGACGTCGCCATGCAGTTGCTGGCCCGGCTGATGGATCATGTTTTAGCCGAGCGCGGGCAGCGCGCGACGATCGCCGCCGCTACCTCCGGCGACACCGGGGGCGCGGCTATCGACGCCTTTGCCGGACGCGACCGCACCGACATGTTCGTGCTGTTTCCGCATGGGCGGGTGTCGCCCGTGCAGCAACGGCAGATGACGACGCCGACCGCCTCGAACGTGCATGCACTCGCCATCGAAGGCAATTTCGACGACTGCCAGGGCCTGGTCAAAGACATGTTCAACGACCATGCCTTCCGCGACCGCGTGGCGCTTTCGGGCGTGAATTCGATCAACTGGGCCCGCATCATGGCCCAAATCGTCTATTATTTCTCGTCTTCACTCTCGCTTGGCGCGCCGGACCGGCCAGTATCGTTTACGGTTCCAACCGGGAATTTCGGCGACATCCTCGCCGGCTATGCCGCCAAGCGCATGGGCCTGCCGATCGAGCGGCTGGTGATCGCCACCAATGACAACGACATTCTGGCGCGCACTCTGGAGACCGGCGAATACCGCACCAGCGGCGTCGTCGTCACCACCTCGCCGTCGATGGACATTCAGGTCTCGTCGAATTTCGAGCGCCTTTTGTTCGAGGCCAGCGAGCGCGATGCGGCCGCGGTGCGCCGCTACATGGCTGGGCTCAAGCAATCCGGCGCGTTTTCCATCGAGCCGCCGGCGCTTGGCCGAATCCGCGAGGAATTCGACGCCGGCCGCGCCACGATGGACGAAACCGCGCGGACGATCCGCGACACGCTGGCGGCGAGTTCCTATCTGCTCGACCCCCACACCGCCACAGCCATGCACGTCGCCGAACGCCATGCGCAGACCGGCGTGCCCATGATCGTTCTGGCGACCGCGCATCCGGCAAAATTCCCGCAAGCGGTCGAAGAAGCCAGCGGCGTGCGGCCGGCTTTGCCTTCCTGGCTTGCGCAGATCATGGAAAAGGAAGAGAAATACACGGTACTTCCATCCGAATTGAAAATGGTGGAAGATCATGTCGCGCGCCACGCGCGGGCGACGCGTTAGGGAGTAGTATCTATATGGGTGTTGAGGTAAGCCGTCTGTCGAACGGCCTGACGGTCGCCACCGAAACCCTTCCAAGTATCGAATCCGTCGCATTGGGTGTCTGGGTCAAATCCGGCGCACGCAACGAGCGCGACGACGAACATGGAATGGCCCATCTTCTCGAGCACATGGCGTTCAAGGGTACAAGCACCCGCAGTGCCTTCGACATAGCCTCGGAAATCGAGAATGTCGGGGGCGAAATCAACGCCGCCACCAGCGTCGAGACGACCTCGTTCTACGCGCGCGTGCTTGCCGACGATGTGCCGCTGGCGATGGACCTGCTTTCCGACATCCTGACCGACTCCACCTTCGATCCGGAGGAGCTGGAGCGCGAGCAGAACGTCATCCTTCAGGAAATCGGCGCCGCCCACGACACGCCCGATGATGTCGTGTTCGACCATTTCACCGAGACGGCTTTCCGCCACCAGACGATCGGGCGCTCGATCCTGGGCACCGCTGAGACCGTCAAATCATTCACGTCGAAACAGCTCCATGCCTTCATGGAGCGGCAATATGGCGCCGACCAGATGGTGGTGGTGGCCGCCGGCGACATAAAGCACGATGCGTTCGTGCGCGATGTCGAAAAACGGCTCGGGCATTTCCGCGCCAAATCCGAAAACGTCGTGCCGCAATATGCCCAATATGTCGGCGGCGAATTCCGCGAGCACCGCGATCTTCAGGATGCGCAGATTGTGCTCGGATTCGAGGGTCGCGCGTATCATGTGCGCGATTTCTACGCCTCGCAGGTGCTCTCGATGATCCTCGGCGGCGGCATGTCCTCGCGCCTCTTCCAGGAGGTGCGTGAAAAGCGCGGCCTTTGCTATTCCGTCTATGCGTTCCACTGGGGCTTTTCGGACACCGGCATTTTCGGCGTTCATGCCGCGACCGGACAGGGCGATATCGACAAGCTGATTTCCGTCATCATCAACGAACTGGAGCGGGCGGGACAAAACATCTCGCAAGAGGAACTGAACCGCGCGCGGGCACAATATCGCGCCGGGCTCATCATGTCGGGCGAAAGCGCATCGAGCCGCGCCTCGCAGATCGCCCGCCAGCTTCTGCTTTTCGGACGGCCGGTTCCGAAGGAAGAATTGGTGGAGCGGCTTTCGGCGTTGACGGTCGATCGCCTGACCGATCTTTCCTCTCGCCTGTTCTCGACCAAGCCGACCGTCACCGCGGTCGGACCGGTGGGCACGCTTCCCTCCTATGAGGCAATCCGCGACGCGCTGCCGCGCGCCGATAACGGCCTGAACAAACTGGCCGTTTGAGCCCGCGTCACAGGCGATGTTTGCATTACCGTTCTTCCGCCGCGACTCTCCGGCGCTGAAAGGTGATCGCATTACGCTGAGGCTGCCTGAATCGCGCGATTATCGGGAATGGGCGGCACTGCGAGCTGAAAGCCGGACCTTCCTGGAACCGTGGGAGCCGAAATGGGCAGCGGACGAGCTGGGGCGGCCGGCGTGGCGCGCACGGCTGATGCGCTACCGCGAGGACTATGCCAATGGCAGCTCCATCGCATTCTTCATATTCGAGAATGCATCTGGCAGGCTCGTCGGCGGCATCACCATCGGCAATATCCGCCATGGCGTGGCGCAGAGCGGGCAGATCGGATACTGGATAGGCGAGCGTTTCGCCGGCCGCGGGTTCATGCGCGAAGCGCTGGTGCTGATCTCGCACTATGCGTTCGATACGCTAAGGTTGCACCGGATCGAGGCTGCCTGTATTCCCGACAATGCGCGTTCTATCCGCGTGCTTGAAAAAGCCGGATTTCAACGCGAAGGACTGTTGCGATCCTATCTGAGGATCGCCGGAACCTGGCAGGACCACTACCTTTACGCCCTGATCGCGGAGGATCGGCGGGGCGTCACGACAAAGGGCTGATTATTGGCGTATTTCATTTCGATCGAGCGCCTGTTGGCCTTCGCTCTCGCGGCTATCCTCAGCCTGTGCACCCTCTCGTCGGCATTCGCCATCGAGCCGATCAAGATCGCGCGCGACGACGTGGCGCTGGATCTTTCCGGCGCGGTCGAGATCTATCGCAACCAGGGCGAAAACTTCCAGGTCTCAACGGCGCCCGGTCCCGACGGAATCGTGCGGCGCATCGAGGTGGAAGCCAATGATGCGCGCTCCACCGGCGACTGGGCGGTGTTCGCGCTGGCCAACACCACCGAACAGCAGATCGACCGGCTGATCGTCGCCCCCCATTTCCGTCTGGTGAACTCCGGCCTCTTCTGGCCCGATCTGGGCTCGAGCCGCATCGCGGCCATCACGCCGAGCGAAGGCTTCGCCCTCGACCGTCAGGCCAGTTCCGACGCCGACGTCTTTCTGGTGACGCTGAATCCCGGTTCCGTCGTCACCTTCATCGCGGAACTCGCCTCGCCAAAACTGCCGCAGGTCTATCTGTGGGACCCCGAGCCCTACAAGGACTCAGTCAATTCCTATACGCTTTACCGGGGCATCGTGCTCGGCATCTCCGGCCTTCTGGCGCTGTTCCTGACCATCCTGTTCGTCGTCAAGGGCACATCGATGTTTCCGGCGACCGCAGCGCTGTCATGGGCCGTCCTTGCCTATATCTGCGTGGATTTCGGCTTCCTCAACAAGTTGATCGAGATTTCGCCCGGCAACGAGCAGATATGGCGAGCAGGCGCCGAGGTGGCGTTGGCGGCGACGCTGGTGATGTTCCTGTTTGCCTATCTCAATCTCAATCGATGGCATGGCAATTTCAGCTATGGCGCATCGGTGTGGATCTTCGGCCTGCTGCTGATCGCCGGCGTCGCCGTCTTCGATCCGGCTGTTGCCGCCGGCATTGCGCGGTTCTCCTTCGCCGCCACCGCCGTCGCCGGTCTCGGGCTCGTCATATTCCTTGGCATTCGCCGCTATGACCGCGCAATCATGCTGATACCCAGTTGGGCGATGGTGCTGCTCTGGCTCTGCGGCTCCTGGATGGCCGTCACCGGCATGGTGGACAACGACATCGTCCAGCCGGCGCTCGGCGGCGGTCTCGTGCTGATCGTGCTCCTGATCGGCTTCACCATCATGCAGCACGCCTTTGCGGGCGGTGCGCTGCATCAGGGCCTGTTCAGCGATCTGGAGCGCCGGGCGCTGGCGGTCGCCGGTTCCGGCGATACCGTGTGGGATTGGGACGTGATGCGCGACCGGGTCGTCACCCGCCCCGACGTCAGCCTGCAGCTTGGTCTGGAGCCTGGCAGTCTGGGCGGCCCGGCTCGCAACTGGCTGCCGGTGCTTCACGCCGACGATCGCGACAATTTCCGCACCACGCTTGACGTTATCCTCGAACATCGGCGTGGGCGGGTGACGCAGAATTTCCGCCTGCGCGGCGCGGACGGCCACTATCACTGGTTCCTGCTGCGGGCGCGCCCTGTCATCGGCTCGGATGGCGAGGTGATGCGTTGCGTGGGCACTCTCATCGACGTGACCGAGCAGAAGAAGTCCGAGGAGCGCCTGCTTCACGATGCCGTGCACGACAATCTGACCGGTCTGCCCAACCGCGAATTGTTCATAAACCGTCTGGAGGCGATCATCTCGATCGCCAAGACCGAGGACAAGGTGCGGCCGACGGTATTCGTCATCGATATCGACCGCTTCAAGCACGTCAACGACAGCCTTGGTATTTCGGCCGGCGACACCATCCTCCTGACCATCGCGCGGCGTCTGCATCGCCTGCTGAAGCCGAAGGATTCCCTCTCGCGCCTTGCCGGCGACGAGTTCGCGCTGATGCTGCTGTCCGAACAGGACCCCGCCAGCATCGCGGCCGTGGCCGATGCGATCAAACAGGCGATCTGCTCGCCGATCACATTCGCCAGGCGCGAAATCGTGCTCACAGCTTCCATCGGCCTGATTACCTGGACGGCCGCCCACACCTCCGCCGAAGACGCCGTCAAGGACGCCGAACTGGCAATGCATCAGGCAAAGCGGTTCGGCGGCGACCGTATCGAGCCGTTCCGGCCTGCCTTCCGTTCGGTGGGCACCGACAGGCTGCAATTCGAATCGGATCTGCGCCGCGCAATTGAGCGCAAGGAATTCTCGCTCGCCTACCAGCCCATCGTGCGCCTGGAAGACAGGAGCGTAGCCGGCTTCGAGGCGCTTCTGCGCTGGGACCATCCGCGTCGCGGGCCGATACCGCCGTCGGACTTCATTCCGATCGCGGAAAGTTGCGGGCTGATCGTCCAGCTCGGCCTGTTCGCCATGCAGCGCGCCGCCGAAGACCTGGCAAGCTGGCAAAAGCAGATCAGCGACGCGCCGCTTTCGGTCTCGGTCAACCTCTCAAGCCGCCAGCTTATCCGCCGCGATCTGGTCAACGACGTCCGCTCGGTCGTGGCAAGGGCCAATCTGAAGGCGCGCTGCTTCCGGCTGGAGCTCACCGAATCTCTGGTGATGGACAATCCCGAGCAGACCGCTCATGTGCTGGCCAAACTCAAGCAGTTGGGCATCGGCCTGTCGCTCGACGATTTCGGCACCGGCTATTCGTCCCTGTCATATCTCACGCGCTTTCCCTTCGACACGATCAAGATCGACAAGAGCTTCGTCGACGACGCCTCGCCGAAGCGCGCTGTTCTGCTGAAATCCATGATCAACATGGCGCATGAACTCGGCATGTCGGTCGTAGCCGAGGGCGTGTCCGATGAAAGCGATGCGCTTCAGTTGCGCCAGATGGGCTGCGAATATGTGCAGAGCTTCATGTTCGGCACGCCGATCCCCGGCGATCAGGTGCTCAAACTGCTGAAGGAGCAGTACCCGCTCGCTCAGGCGTGACCGGCATCCTGGCTGAGATGAGCGAGATTGACGCCGATGGAGGCGAGTATCCGATCGTATTTCCGCTCGATATCGCCGTCGAAAAGCAGGTCGGGCTTCGCCGGACAGGTCAGCCATCCGTTCTGCGCGATCTCGCTTTCGAGCTGGCCTGCCCCCCAGCCCGCATAGCCCAGCGCCATCAGCGCATGGCGGGGCCCACGTCCGGCGGAGATCGCCCGCAATATATCCACTGTCGCGGTCAGGCAGATTTCGTTCGAGACCGGCAGCGAGGATTCAACCGTATAGTCGTCGGTGTGAAGCACAAAGCCGCGGCTGCGGTCCACCGGGCCGCCGTTGCGCACGACGAAATCGCGTGCCGACGCAGGCAGCCGGATCGCCTCCTGCTCGTCCAGAATGCCAAGCTGAACCAAAAGATCGGGAAACAGGACCTGCTGTGACTGGTTGATGATCAGGCCCATCGCCCCTTCATCGCTGTGGGCGCACACATAAATGACCGCCCGCGCGAACCGGTCGTCCTTCATGCCCGGCATGGCAATCAGGAACTGGTCGTCGAGAAATCCGCGCGCGGCGGCGGACTTTTTCTGGCGCAAAAGGTCCATATGTGGAGCGTAACGCGTTTTTTGTACGCTTTAAAGCCACGCTTTGGTGAAATTGATGCAATCTGAGCGCGCCGCTTTCACGAGAAAATGATGCTATCCGGATATCAACACGGTTGCGAAATGGCGCAGGAGCAATCAAATCGAGCCATGATACGCCTTGCAACCATCGTTTCCTGCCTTGCCAGCCTTATTTGTGTCACCGGCCCGGCTTTCGCCGCCTCCACCGACTGGGTCGAAACAGAAGGCGGGCGGCTGCGACTGGTGACCGCAGGCGCGCCGGATGAGCAGGGTCGGCTGATCGGTGCTCTCGACATCGAGCTCAAGCCCGGCTGGAAGACCTATTGGCGCGATCCGGGCGACGCCGGTGTTCCGCCTACTATCGAAATCACCGCAAGCACCAATATTGCCCGAGCGGATTTCGAGTTCCCCGCCCCGCAACGTCAGGATGACGGCTATTCGAAATGGGCGGGCTATGCCCAACCGATTGCGCTGCCAGTGACGTTTCAACTCGCTTCGCCACAGGAACCGGCGTTGATCAAGGCGGAAATCTTCCTGGGCATCTGCCAGTCCATCTGCATTCCCGTGAGCGCGAGGCTGACGCTCGATCCGGCGAACGATCCGACCAGCGCTGAAGATGCAGAACTGGTTTCAGCGGCGGTCAAGGCGCTGCCTGAAGCCGCTAGGGCGGATTTCGGCGCCGTTCTTGTCGAGAAAGGTGAAGACAGGCTGATGGTCGAGGCGAAATTCACTGGCGATCCGAATTCGGCGGATTTCTTCATCGCCGGCATCGACGGTTATTCGTTCGCGACGCCCGAACGGCTGAGCAAGGACGGCAAGACGCTGTTTTCCGTGGAGATCCTGAACCGCCCGACCGATGTTCCCGCAGGCGACGGCATTCCCTACACGCTGGTTACGCCGGCTGGCGCCGTAAGTGGAACGTTGCCTTACATGTGAAAGGCAATCTGCCCTGCCTGTTGCCCTTGCCGTGGTGAACCGGTACCCCACCTTTGCCCAAATGCAATTGATTGAGGTGTAGAATGACGATTTCCGTTGGTGAGCGACTGCCCGATGCGACCTTCAAGACCATGACAGCGGACGGCGCCAAAGCCGTCGACACGGCCGAGATATTTTCGGGCAGGAAGGTGGTGCTTTTCGGCGTGCCCGGCGCCTTCACCCCGACATGCAGCAACAACCATCTGCCCGGCTTTCTCGAAAACCGTGACGCAATCCTGGCGCGCGGCGTCGACACGATCGCCGTTGTGGCGGTCAACGACCATTTCGTCATGGGCGCATGGGAAAAGTTCACCGGCGGCGAAGGAAAGCTGCTCTACCTGGCAGACGGCAATGGTGATTTCGTCCGCGCTGCCGGCCTCGAAGCCGATCTCAGTGGCGGCGGTCTCGGGCTGCGCTCCAAGCGATTCTCGATGATCGTCGACGACGGCAAGGTCACAGCGCTGAACATAGAGGATGCACCCGGACAGGCTGTGGAATCGGGTGCCGCAAGACTCCTGGAACAGCTCTGACGACTATCTGCCTGACCAGACCTTCTTCGTCCGGCTTTTTTCAGCCATGGGCGCGGCCGCTGCGGGTCGCGCCGGTTTGAAGGGCGCCATGCCCATGCGCGCAAGCTCGTCGGCCCGCTCATTTTCGGGATGGCCGTTGTGGCCTTTCACCCAATGCCAGGTGATGTCATGGCGCTTGCGCGCCTCATCGAGTGCCTGCCACAGCTCAGCGTTTTTCACCGGTTTCTTGGCTGCCGTCTTCCAGCCATTGCGCTTCCAGCCCTCGATCCAGCCGTTGATGCCGTCCTTGACGTAGTTGCTGTCGGTGTAGAGATCGACCGCGCAAGGCCGCTTCAACGCGTTCAAGGCTTCGATTGCCGCGGTCAGTTCCATGCGGTTGTTGGTGGTTTCCGCTTCGCCGCCCGACAGTTCCTTGGTTACGCCGTTGAAGCGCAATATCGCACCCCATCCCCCCGGGCCTGGATTGCCCGAACATGCGCCGTCGGTGAAAACCTCGACCGTCTTCGTCATTTCAGGCCATACTCCGAAGCCGAAGCGATCTGACGGTGGAACCGCACCCGTCGAATGTATTCCATCGGATCGCGCTTCTGCACCAGCGCTCCATCGGGGATCGTCAGCCAATCATAAAGCCGTGTCAGCATGAAACGAAGCGCCGAGCCATGCGCCAGAATCGGCAGCGCCTGACGTTCCGCCTCGCTCAGCGGCCGCACAGCCTGATAGGCCGCCAGCAGCGCCGTGCCCTTGGTCAGGTTGAAGGAATAGTCCTTCTCGAAGCACCAAGCGTTCAAGCAGGTCGCAAGATCGTAGGCGTAAAAGTCGTTACAGGCGAAATAAAAGTCGATCAGGCCCGACAGCCGACTTCCAAGAAAAAACACGTTGTCCGGAAAAAGGTCGGCATGAATGATGCCGGCCGGCAAGTCCGTCGGCCAGCTTCGCGTAAACTCGGCGAAGTCGGCATCCACTTCGGCTGCAAGCCCCGGCTCGACCTCATCGGCGCGAGCACGCGAGCCATCCCACAACTTCCGCCAGCCTGCAATATCGAGCGAATTGGCGCGCGACAGCGGGAAATCCATGCCGGCGATATGAAGATCGGCCAGCGCCTTACCAACCTCGCGGCAGTGCTGGACGGTGGGGCGGCGCATCCACATGCCTTCCAGGAAGGTGATGAGAGCGGCCGGGCGGCCGGCGAGCTGCCCTACGATAGTGCCGTCGTTGCGATGCACCGGCAGCGGGCATGAAATGCCCTTCTTCGCCAGGTGATCCATGAGCCCGAGGAAGAACGGCAAGTCCGTCTTGTCGACGCGCTTTTCATAAAGCGTCAGAATGTAGGAGCCGCTCGAAGCATGAAGCAGGAAATTGGAATTTTCCGAGCCCTCCGCGATACCCTTGTAAGAGAGCAGTTCGCCGACGGCGTAATCCTTCAGGAAAGCCTCGAGTTCGCCTTCCGTGACATCCGTATAGACTGCCATTATGCCGTTCCGTTGACGAAGGCCATGTCGGCGGCGGTGAGTTCGACGTCGCGAAGCACGCGCATGACAGGAAAATCTTCCGTTTCCGTCGCCGTGACCGCGAGATCCACCGATACGTCGAAACGGGCACGGAACGCATCGATGATCTCCTCCACGATGATCTCGGGTGCCGATGCACCGGCCGACAAGCCAAGCGTCGAAATCTCGCCGATCTCGTCCCACGGAATCTCGGAGGCTCGCTGCACCAGAAGCGCCATTCTGGCTCCGGCGCGCTCGGCGACTTCGACCAGGCGGCGTGAATTCGACGAATTGGGCGCCCCGACGATGAGGAACAGGTCCGCGCCGGGCGCGGTTTCCTTCACCGCTTCCTGGCGGTTGGTGGTGGCGTAGCAGATCGATTCGGCGGCCGGTGCCTTCATCGCGGGAAAGCGCTGCTGTAGCGCCCGGATGAGACCGGCGGTGTCCTCGACCGACAATGTCGTCTGCGTCACGAAGCCAAGCGCTTCGGGATCGGCAGGCGCGAAGGCCGCAACATCCGCCTCTGTCTCGATCAGGGTGACCGCCCCGTCCGGCAGTTGGCCCATGGTGCCGATCACCTCCGGGTGGCCGGCGTGGCCGATCAGCAGCACGTGACGGCCGAGCCGCTGATGCCGCATCGCCTGCTTGTGGACCTTAGACACCAGCGGGCATGTCGCATCGAGATAAAAGAGGTGGCGCGCCACGGCATCGGCCGGAACCGATTTCGGTACGCCATGCGCCGAAAACACCACCGGGCACTCGCGATGCTCCGGCGGAATCTCGTGCAGTTCCTCAATGAACACCGCGCCAAGATTTTGCAGCCCCTCGACCACGTAGCGGTTGTGAACGATCTCATGGCGCACATAGACCGGCGCGCCATACTTCTTCAGCGCCAGCACCACGATCTGAATGGCGCGGTCAACGCCGGCACAGAAACCGCGCGGCTGGCAGAGCCGCATTGTCAAAGGTGGCTTGGAGGATAGTTCAGGCATGGCTTCCGCTCTTTCGATAGGGCCGACATGATGTCTGCACCCCCCTTCTGTCAAGGCGGGAGGCGCATTCGGCGTCATGCTCCGGGTCGCCGCGAACGCCACACGAAGACGCCAAGCACGCCGGCAAGCGCAGCAGCCAGGCCGTACCAGGTGACGGCATATTGCAGATGGCTGTTGGGCAGCTCGATCAGTGTGACGCCGCCAACCGGCAAGCCGCCCGGATTGGCCGCCTTGTCGGCATCGATGAAGAACGGCACGAGGGACGTTTCGATCGGCAGGCCGGCGCTTGTGGCCATGGCGTCCCGGTCCTTCCAGTAGAAGATGTTCTTCGCCGGCTCGTTGTCCGGAATAAGCGATGATGGCTTTTCCGCGAGCGGGTTACGGGCAAGACCGGTAACGGTGATCGTCCCTGTGACCTGCCCCTCCGGTCGCAGCGCGGGATCCTTCCGATCATAGGGAACGAAGCCGCGATTGATGAAGACGAAGCGCCCGTCTTCAAGGCGCAGCGGGGTGTAGATATAAAAGCCGGATTGACCGTCATGAGTTGCGAAGAAATGCCGTTCGCCTTCGTGCCGGAACTCGCCCGTCACCGTTACCGGCCAATAATCGACATCACCGTCTTCAGCGAACTTTCGCTCAACGTCCGCCAGGGGCAGTGGTGTCGAATGGATCCGCTCATCGATCGTCGAGATCAGCGCTTCCTTCCACTGGAGGCGCTGCACCTGCCATGTGCCGAGGCCAATGAGAACGACGAGGGCACCTAGGCCCAGCGCCAGAACCAGCCAAAGTGCCGGCCGACGGTTGCCAGTTGCCGCTTCGCCGCTCATTTGGCCTGATCCAGCCGCCCTTCGGCGGCTTTGTTTCGATATTGCAGGGCAATCAGCACGCCCTTGATCAGTCTCAGCGCCCAAAGGCTGAGGATCACTGTCAGCGGAATCCAGAGCAGGAAATGCAGCCAGAGCGGCGCCCCGTAGGAGACTTCCGTCCAAAGCGCCAGGCCGACAACGATGAAGCCGATGATCAGGATGACGAAAACCGCCGGGCCGTCGCCGGCGTCGGCGAAGGAATAGTCGAGCCCGCAGCTATCGCAGCGCGGCGCCAAGTTCAGAAAACGGGAAAACAACCGCCCTTCTCCACACCGCGGGCAGCATCCTTTCAAGCCAGCCGCAAAGGGCTCGACTGGTGCCCGGTTGGCCCGATCCTCGCTCATGTTCTCCATCCTGCCGCAGTCACATCGATGACCCGGCACATGCCAGTCAATGCTTCCGCACCATTGCGCCGAAAAAGCGAAGGCGGCCATGTCGCCACGGCCGCCTCCCGCTTTCAAACAGCTCGTCGCTTCAATGGCCGGCGGCGATCGTCGCGCCCATCGACGCCCAGACATAGATGCTGGCAAACAGGAACAGCCAGACGACGTCGACGAAGTGCCAGTACCAGGCAGCCGCTTCGAAACCGAAATGCTGCTTCGGCGTGAAATCACCCTTCATTGCCCGCAGCAGGCAAACGAGCAGGAAGACCGTTCCGATAAAGACGTGGAAGCCATGAAAGCCGGTCGCCATGAAGAAGGTTGCGCCGTAGATCGAATCCTTGAACGCGAACGGTGCGTGAATGTACTCGTAGGCCTGCACGAAGGAGAAGAGGATGCCGAGGCCGACCGTCAGCACAAGGCCGTTCACCAGCCCCTTGCGGTCGCCATGCAGCAGCGCATGATGCGCCCAGGTGATCGTCGTGCCCGAGAGCAGCAGGATGATCGTGTTGTAGAGCGGCAGGTGGAAGGGATCGAGAACCTCGATGCCCTTCGGCGGCCAGACGCCGCCGGTATACTCGGTGCGCGCAACTTGGGCAGCTTCGCCTGGAAACAGGCTGGCATCGAAAAACGCCCAGAACCAGGCGACGAAAAACATCAATTCGGAGGTGATGAACATGATCATGCCATAGCGCAGGTGCAGCGACACCACGCGCGTATGGTGGCCTTCGTGGGCCTCCTTGATCGTGTCCGACCACCATCCGAACATCGTGTAGAGAACGATGGCCAAGCCAATGAAGAACAGCCAGGGATTGGCGATGTTGTAGCCGAAGAGCGGGAACTCGCCCTCATTCAGATACTGCATCCACGCCACGCCGCCGATCGCCATGACGAGGGCGCCGACCGAGCCGAGAAACGGCCAAGGGCTCGGGTCGATGATGTGATAGTCGTGTTGTGGTTTGGCGTGTGCGTCTGCCATATCAACCCCCGAGGTTACTGTCGGTGTTATCGTTTGCGTTGTCCTGATCCGCCTGCGGCGCCGCGGCCACGGGCTTCTCAGCATCTATCGGAAAGAACGTGTAGGAGAGCGTGATGGTCTCGACATTCTTCAGCTCCGGGACGTCGACGACATCCGGGTCGACGTAAAAGATCACCGGCATGTCGAGCGTCTCGCCCGGCTTAAGCGTCGTATCGGTGAAGCAGAAGCACTCCACCTTGTTGAAATAGGCACCGGCGATTGCCGGCGTCACGTTGAAGGTCGCGCGTCCGGCCGTCGGCTTGTCGGAAACGTTTGTGGCTGCGTAGTGCGCCTGGGCGGTCTCGCCGATCCGGATCGTGATGTCGCGCTGAACCGGCTCGAAATTCCAAGCCAGACCGCCTGATGTGTTGGCATCGAAGCGGATGGTGATCTTCTTGTCGAGCACCCGGTCCGAATACTGCTCGACGCGTTGCGTGGTGCCGCCATAGCCGGTGATCTGACAGAACATCGCATAGAGCGGCACCGCAGCGTAGGCCATGCCGATCATGCCGCTCAAAAACGCCAGGCAGATGGCGGCGATCAGCTTGTTCGACCTCTGCGTCTTCGCGTCGAGATTCATCTGTTTCATGTCACCCATCACAGCGCCCTGTCCAGAATGGCAGGGCCGAACTTGATGATCGTCGCGATGTAGAAGATGATCACGAGCAGCGCGAGGCCGATGCCTATGGCAATCGACCGGCTGCGGCGCGCCTTCCTCTGCCTTTCGGTCAAGGTGATCAAATCGTCGTCCTCGGGCATAGGCTAAACCCCGGGCGCCGCGAGCACGCGCTCGACGACACTGTCAGCCAGATAGGCGGCGAAAATGACAAACAGATAGAGCAGCGAATAGCCGAACAGCGCCTTGGCCGGCTTCATCACGCGATCACTATCAGGCATGACAAGGACCTTCCACGCATACCAGATGAAGCCAAGGCCCAGCGCCAAGGCGACGATGCCGTAGCCGGCCGTGGTGAAGCCAAATGCCCAGGGAAGCACGCCAACGGGCGCAATCAGCAGCGTGTAGGCGAATATCTGCTTCCTGGTAGACGCCTCGCCCGCGACATTCGGCATCATCGGTATGCCGGCGCGGCCATATTCGTCCGCCTTGAACAGCGCCAGCGCCCAGAAATGCGGTGGGGTCCAAAGGAAAATGATCAGGAACAGGATGACGCTTTCCAGGCTGACCGTTCCGGTAGCCGCGGCCCAGCCGATCACCGGTGGAAAGGCGCCAGCGGCACCGCCGATGACGATGTTCTGCGGTGTCGAGCGTTTCAGCCAGATCGTGTAGATGACGGCATAAAAGAAGATGGTGAAGGCAAGCAGCGCGGCCGACAGCCAGTTGACGATGACGCCGAGCGTCATCACCGAAAGCGCTGAAAGCACAAGGCCGAAGCCCAGCGCCTCGCCGGGCAGAACACGCCCCGCCGGCACGGGGCGGTTCACGGTCCGCTTCATGACGGCATCGATGTCGGCGTCATACCACATGTTGAGCGCGCCTGACGCGCCGGCGCCGATGGCGATCGCCAGAATGGCCACGATGGCGATGAACGGATTGAGCGAGTGGGGTGCCGCGACCAGGCCGACGAAGGCGGTGAACACGACAAGCGACATCACGCGCGGCTTCAGCAGCGCGATGTAGTCGCCAGCAGTCGCTTCCGACATGCGCAAACGGCGATCCACCGAAATGCTCTCGTCAATCAGGGCCATGCCTACACAGTCCACTTTTAATCTTGGCGAAAGCCGCCGACAACCGGCGGCTTCCACTGTTTCCAGCCGTCACTTGATGCGCGGCAACTGCTCCCACTGGTGGAACGGCGGCGGCGAAGGCAGCTGCCATTCCAGCGTCGTGGCGCCCTCGCCCCACGGGCTCGCCCCGGCGACGCGCTTCTTCGAGAAAGCCTCAAGCACGCCGAAAAGGAAGACCAGCACGGCAAAAGCGGAGAGATACGACCCGTAGGAGGACACCATGTTCCAGCCTGCATAAGCATCCGGGTAGTCGATGTAACGCCGCGGCATGCCGGCAAGACCGAGGAAATGCTGCGGGAAGAACACCAGATTGACGCCGATGAACATCAGCCAGAAGTGGGTGTTGGCGATCATCGGCGAATACATGTAGCCGGTCATCTTCGGGAACCAATAGTACCAGGCCGCGAAGATGGCGAAGACCGCGCCGAGCGACAGCACGTAGTGGAAGTGTGCCACGACATAGTAGGTGTCGTGCATCGAACGGTCGAGACCTGCGTTGGCAAGCTGAACGCCGGTGACGCCGCCAACGGTGAACAGGAAGATGAAGCCGATCGCCCAAAGCATCGGCGGCTTCATCGAGATCGAACCGCCCCACATGGTGGCGATCCAGGAGAACACCTTAACGCCGGTCGGAACCGCGATCACCATCGTGGCGAACACGAAGTAGCGCTGCGTGCCGAGCGACAGGCCGGTCGTGTACATGTGGTGCGCCCAAACCACGAAGCCGACGACGCCGATCGCCACCATGGCGTAGGCCATGCCGAGATAACCGAAGATCGGCTTGCGCGAGAAGGTCGCGACAATGTGGCTGATGATGCCGAAGCCCGGCAGGATGAGGATATAGACCTCGGGATGACCGAAGAACCAGAACAGGTGCTGGAACAGGATCGGGTCGCCGCCAGCCTCAGGCGCGAAGAACGCCGTGCCGAAGTTGCGGTCGGTCAGAAGCATGGTGATCGCACCAGCAAGGACCGGCAGGGTGAGCAGCAGCAGGAAGGCCGTGATCAGCACCGACCAGGCAAACAGCGGCATCTTGTGCAGCGTCATGCCAGGAGCGCGCATGTTGAAGATAGTGGTGATGAAGTTGATCGCGCCAAGGATCGACGAAGCGCCGGCGATATGCACCGAAAGGATCGCCAGATCCATGGCCGGGCCAGGCTGACCCATCGTCGCGAAGGGCGGATACATCGTCCAGCCGCCGCCGATGCCCCATCCACCGGCGGGACCGGGAACGAAGAACGACATCAAAAGAAGAATGAATGCCGGCGGCAGGAGCCAGAAGGAGATGTTGTTCATGCGCGGGAACGCCATGTCCGGCGCACCGATCATGATCGGCACCATCCAGTTGGCGAAACCGCCGATCAGCGCCGGCATGACCATGAAGAAGATCATGATCAGGCCGTGCATGGTCGTGAACACGTTGAACATATGCTTGCCGGCATCGAGCGCGGCATCCGCCTCAACGCCGTAAACCATGGCGGCAAGCCCATGGAAAACCTGGATGCCGGGCTCCGCCAGCTCCCAGCGCATCATCACCGACAAAAACCCACCAATGATGCCCGCGAAAATCGCGAATATCAGGTAGAGCGTGCCGATATCCTTGTGGTTGGTCGAGTAGACCCAGCGAACCCAGCCCGTAACCGGCTTGTGGTCGTGGTCGTCATGAACCGCAGCGCCTGCCATGTTCCGCTCCATTCCTAAATTATATATGCCCGGCTCAATTGCCTGCGGCGGCAACCTTGCTGGCGCCCTCGATTTCAGCCATCAGCGCCCTGTTGGCGCCAGTCAGATCCGACTTGGCCGCAGCCAGCCAGGTATCATATTGAGATTGCGCAACGACGCGGATCGCGATCGGCATGAAGGCATGGTCCTTGCCGCACAATTCCGAGCACTGGCCGTAGTAAAGACCTTCCTTGTCCGCCTTGAACCAGATCTCGTTGATGCGGCCCGGCACGGCATCGGTCTTGATGCCGAAGGCAGGCATGGCGAAGGCATGAATGACATCGCTTGCAGTTACCAGCACGCGGACCACCGTGCTCACCGGCACCACGATCTCGTTGTCAACCGCCAGCAGCCGCGGATAGGCGGCGACATCCTCCTTGCCGGCCTCGGCGCGATCCTCATCGGCCAGCATCGCCGAGTTGAACGAAAGCGGCTCGTCAATCTGGTATTCATAGTCCCAATTCCACTGGTTGGCGGTCGCCTTCAGCGTCAGCTTGGGTTCTTCCGGCGGCGAATACTGCGCCGTCAGCAATTGGAACGACGGAACCGCGAGAAACAGCAGGATCACGACCGGACCGACCGTCCAGATCACCTCGATCAGCGTATGGTGGCTGGTGCGGGATGGATTGGGGTTGGCGCTCGCGCGGAACTTGACGATGCAATAGGCGAGCAGCGCAAGCACCAGAAGCGTAATCGCGGTGATGAACCAAAGCGAATAGCGCTCGAACCAGATTATCTGCTCCATGATGCCGGTGGCCGCCGGCTGAAATGACAACTGCCAGGGCGTCGGCTGCGCCGCATACGCACCTGCAGAGGCGAAAAAGGCTGCCGCGGCACCAACACTTGCAAGGATTCTTCTCATCACCCTCTTGTCTCCCAATTCCGCGCTTATGGTCCGGCACGGATATTCGATCGCACCAAGACGGGAATCCCGGTGGCTCTGGCGCAGGTCAAACCACACTCTACTGCGAACCGCAAGAAAGGAGCACCGCAACCCATGCGGCATTTTTGCGCGCAACCGTCGGATGTCGAATATTTCCCGTCGACCATCCACGCAGAACATGTGCACGCACCGTCAATTGGGCTCACAGCCGCAATTCAGGCGAATTTCACTTGGAAAATCGGTCAAACTGCCGCAATTGGCTGGTTCGGCCGCGATCTTGTCTTATAAAATCTGTTAGAATCTGTCGTCGCGGCCCGGATTTTCCGCGATTCGCAATGGAGCCATTATGAAATCTCGGTTTTCGAGAGCACTGGTCGGAATAGCCTTGTGCGGCGCGATGTACGGCCTTGTCGCCACCGCCGGCGCGCAGCAGCAACCGCAGCCGGCTCAACAGCCGCAGCAGACACAGCAGCCGCAACAGCCACAAAGCGGAGCCGTTCGCTCAACCCATGGCGCGTGGTCGATCGTCTGCGACACGCCCGCCGGGGCGACGGCCGAGCAATGCGTGATGATGCAGAACGTGATCGCCGAAGACCGGCCGGAAATGGGCCTTTCGGTGGTGGTCCTGCGCACCGCCGACAACAAGGCCGAAATTCTGCGCGTCCTGGCTCCGCTCGGGGTGCTTTTGCCCAACGGGCTTGGGCTGAATGTCGACGGCAAGGATATCGGGCGCGCCTATTTCGTGCGCTGTTTCGGCGACGGCTGCTATGCCGAGGTCATTCTGGAAAAGCCGTTGCTCGACACGTTGAAGGGCGGCAAGTCGGCGACATTCATTGTCTTCCAGACGCCTGAGGAAGGCATCGGCATCCCGGTCGATCTTGAGGGGTTCGATGAAGGCTTCGCTGCCCTGAACTGACGCTGGCGCATTGCCGAAGCCGATCATAGCTCCTACATCGGGAAGCAGATTTCTCGAAACAGGCGGTGCCGCCATGAACAGCCTTCTCGGTCAATTCGACGCATCCGAAGAGCGTATCCGCGAAATCGTCGCGGACGCCATCAAGGGTGCGGACGACGGCGAACTCTATCTCGAATACAGCGAAGGCGAATCGCTGATGTTCGACAATGGCCGGCTGAAGACCGCCAATTTCAGCACCGACCAAGGGTTTGGCCTGCGCGCCGTGGCCGGCGAAGCAAGCGGCTATGCCCATTCCAGCGAGTTGTCGGAAACGGCGCTGCTGCGTGCGGCCGATGCTGTCGCGGCGGTGAAGGGCGGATATTCCGGCACGCTTGCCGCCGCGCCCGCCCGCACCAACCGGCATCTCTATAATGACGAAAACCCGATCGCCTCACCCTCCTTCGAGGCGAAGGCCAAGCTGCTCCAGGAGATTGATGCCTGGATTCGCGCCGAGGACCCGCGCGTGCGCCAGGTGACGGCGTCGCTTGCCTCGTCCTGGCAGCATGTGGAAATCCTTCGCGCCGATGGCCAGATCGTTCGCGACATCCGCCCATTGGTGCGAATGAACGTCGCGGTCGTGGTCGGCGACGGCGACCGACAGGAAACCGGCTCCTACGGCATGGGCGGTCGCAAGGGCTTCGGCGAATTCCTGGTCGAAGACAGCTGGAAACATGCGGCCGGCGAAGCACTGCGCCAGGCGCTGGTCAACCTCCAGGCCGTTCCGGCGCCCGCCGGCACCTTCGACATCGTTCTTTCCAGCGGCTGGCCGGGCGTGATGCTGCATGAAGCTGTCGGCCACGGGCTGGAAGGCGACTTCAACCGCAAGAAGACATCGGCCTTCGCCGGGCTGATGGGAAGCCAGGTTGCGGCGAAGGGTGTCACCGTTGTCGACGACGGCACGATCGCCGAGCGGCGCGGCTCCCTGACCATCGACGATGAAGGTACGCCGACCAATCGCAATGTGCTGATCGAGGACGGCAAGCTCGTCGGTTACATGCAGGACCGGCAGAATGCGCGGCTGATGGGCATGAAGGCCACCGGCAATGGACGGCGTCAGTCCTATGCGCACCAGCCGATGCCGCGCATGACCAACACCTATATGACCAGCGGCGATTTGGAGCCGGCCGAGATCATCGCTTCGGTGAAAAACGGCATTTATGCAGTTTCCTTCGGCGGCGGGCAGGTCGATATCACCTCCGGCAAATTCGTCTTCGGCTGCACGGAAGCCTACATGATTGAGGACGGCAAGGTGACGCAGCCAATCAAGGGCGCAATGCTGATCGGCAACGGACCGGATGCGATGCATCGTGTGACAATGGTCGGCAACGACATGCAGCTCGACACCGGCATCGGCATGTGCGGCAAGGCCGGCCAAGGCGTGCCGGTCGGCGTCGGCCAGCCGCATCTGCGCATGAACCAGATGACGGTCGGCGGCACGCAGGTGTAGCCCCGCTCACCTTCTGCGGCGCGGTTTCTCCAGCAGAGCCACCGCCTCGACATGTGGCGACCACAGGAATTGGTCGATCGGGGTGACGCTTTTCAGCGTATAGCCGCCGTCGATCAGGATGCGCAGGTCGCGGGCAAGCGTTGCCGGATTGCAGGAAACCGCAGCCACCAGCGGCACGTCCGACTTCGCGATCTGCACGCACTGGTCTTCCGCGCCGGCGCGCGGCGGATCGAAAACCACGCCGTCAAACGCGTTGAGTTCCTTGAATCTCACCGGACGCCGAAACAGGTCGCGCTTCTCGGTGGTGACCCGCTTCAGACCGGAGGCAAATCGAAAACCGCGGTCGAGCGCCGCAAGTGCCGCGCCGTCACCTTCCACCGCATGCACCTCCGCCTTGGCAGCAAGGCGGAGTGTGAACGCGCCAGACCCCGCAAAGAGGTCGAGCACCTTCTTCGCGCGTCTCAGGTGGTCACTCACCAGTTGCGCCATCACGGCTTCAGCCGAGGCGACCGCCTGAAGGAAGGCACCGGAGGGCGGTTCGACCGCCACGTCGCCGAACAGCACCATCGGCTTTTTCGGTTCGACGATGATCTCGCCATCCACCGTCACGCGCGCCAAGCCCTCGCGGATGGCAAAATCAGAAATCGCCATCCGGGCTTTCTCCTCGATCTTGCCCGAACCCTGAATGGCTACATCGAGGCCGGAGGCAGTGTGCGTGACCGTCAGATGGAAGGGCTGAGCAGTATTGCAGGCCAAGCTCGCAACTGCTTTGAGCTTGCTCAACGCACTGACGATCTCGGGAACGGCGATCGGGCATTCCTCGATATCAATGATGTGATGCGACAAGGCGCGATTGTAGCCGAGCAGCATTCGCGCCTCGGTGCGGCGGGCCGACAACACGACGCGGCGGCGCGAATGCGGCAGGCACGGCACCGTGGCTGAAATCTCGGCCTCGATGCCGCGCGCCTTCAGCGCATGCACGAGCTTGTCGCGCTTCCAGTCCAGATAGGCTTGCGTTTCCAGATGCTGGAGCGCGCAGCCGCCACATTCGGTGAAATGACGGCAGGGCGGATCAACGCGCAGCGGTGACGGCTCGAGAATGGCCATCGCCGTGGCGCGATCCTTTTGGCGGGCGGCCGTCACCAACTCGCCGGGCAAGGTAAAGGGGATGAACACCGGCCCCTCGGTTGTATCGGCAACGCCGTCGCCCTGGGCGCCAAGCCGTGCAATTCGTAGGCGTGTCGTCACTTGTCTTTGATCCCTGCCAGGAGAAATTCCCGATTGCCGTCGCCGCCCTCGATCGGCGAAGGGCAAAGACCGAGCGGTCGCCAGCCCGGTATCGTGGCAAGCCACTCCTGCAACGCCTCGGCAATGCGGGGGCCATCTGCCGGGTCCTTCAAAAGCCCGCCCTTGCCGATCGCCTGGCGTCCCGCCTCGAACTGCGGCTTGACCAGAAAAACACCGCGCGCACCCGCTTCCGCCAGGATCAGAGCCGGCGGCAGGGCGAGCCTCAGCGAAATGAAGCTGACGTCGCTGACGATGAGATGCAGCGCGCGTTCTTCCAGATGCGCGGCAGTCAAGTCGCGGGCGTTCAGGCCTTCGATGCAGCGCACGCGCGGATCGGTCCGCATGCTGTCGTGCATCTGACCATGGCCGACATCGATGGCCGTGACATGCGCGGCACCCCGTTCCAGCAGCACCTGTGTAAAGCCGCCGGTCGACGCGCCGATATCCAGCGCGTTGCAGCCCGCCACATCGATGCCGAACCGATCGAGACCGGCGATCAACTTCAGGGCCGCGCGCGAAACGTAGCCTTGTGCCGGATCGTCGACGGCTATGCTTGCGGCAGCGGAGACGCCCTGCCCGGCTTTCGTCGCCACCACGCCGTCGACGCGAACGGTACCGCGCTCGATAGCGTCACGCGCCCGCGACCGGCTTGCAAAATGGCCGCGGCCGACGAGTGCTTCATCGAGCCTGAGGCGTGTGCCTGTTGCGGGTTTGGCGTTCATCGGTCTTCATTGGCGAAAGCCTCGAACGAAGGCAAGCTTGCTCGATCCAGCGGATCAGAAAATGATGATGCGCGACACCTCGCGTTCCGCCATTGGCATCTGGCGATGACTGGACTGGAAAGACTTCTCGACAGCATTCGAACCGTTGGAAGCGGATTCGGGCAGGATCACGAATTCGGGTTGGCGCTCGTAGGAGAACGCGCCGCGTATGTCTCCTATCCTCTGCGCGACGATCGCCATTACCGCTCTTTCAAGCTTGACGTCGTATCGCGGTCCGGCGACGGCCGGCGCCATAAGCGTCGCCAGAACCGCCGCTCCTACAAGTGGCGTTTTCATCGTTTTTGCTCCCTGCCTGGAGCATTGCTAGCGCACTGCGGCTAAAAATCGCCCAAGAGACAGGGTAAGCAAAGGCCGAAACGGCAGCGTAAACAGATAGTTATGCGTGGGCAGCCTGGCTGGTATGGCCAAGCGCCGCAAAGACGGTGCGCACGATGCCGGCGGCGTCAAGGCCAGCGTCGGCATACATCTTCTCCGGCTTGGCATGGTCGGTGAAGGCATCCGGCAGCACCAGCGGCCGTATTTTCAATCCGGCATCGAGCAGGCCCTGCTCAGCCAGGAACTGGAGCACGTGGCTGGCAAAACCGCCGACAGCGCCCTCCTCGACCGTCACCAGAACCTCATGCGACGTGGCAAGCCGCCGCACCATATCCTCATCGAGAGGCTTGGCGAAGCGGGCGTCGGCCACCGTTGTGGAAAGGCCGGCGGCATTCAGTTCCTCCGCGGCCAGCAGACAATCCTGGAGACGTGTGCCGAAGGACAAAAGCGCCACCTTGGTGCCTTCGCGCAAGATGCGGCCCTTGCCGATCTCGAGAACCGAGCCACGCTCGGGCATGTCGACGCCGACGCCATTGCCACGCGGATAACGAAAGGAGATCGGACCTTCGTCATAGGCGGCGGCGGTGCGCACCATGTGGCGCAGTTCCGCCTCGTCGGCAGCCGCCATCACGACGAAATCCGGCAGTGTGGCCAGAAAGGTCGTATCGAACGCGCCACAATGCGTCGGGCCATCGGCACCGACAAAGCCGGCGCGATCGATGGGAAAACGAACCGGCAATTTCTGGATCGCGACGTCATGCACGACCTGGTCATAGGCGCGCTGCAAGAAGGTGGAATAGATCGCAGCGAACGGCTTCAGCCCTTCCGACGCAAGGCCGGCGGCGAAGGTCACCGCATGCTGCTCGGCGATAGCCACATCGAATGTTCGCGCCGGAAACGCCTTGCCGAACAGGTCGAGACCGGTGCCGGAGGGCATCGCGGCGGTAATGGCGACAATGCGCTCGTCCTCGCGCGCCTCCTGTATGAGGCTTTCGGCGAACACCTTGGTGTAGCTCGGCGCGTTGGCCGGCGCCTTGGCCTGCGCGCCGGTGATGACGTCGAATTTGTTGACGCCATGATATTTGTCGGGCGCTGCCTCGGCCGGCGGATAACCCTTGCCCTTCTGGGTCACGACATGGATCAGCACCGGGCCATTTGCGTTGTCGCGCACGTTTCTCAGAACCGGAACGAGATGTTCGAGATTGTGGCCGTCGATCGGGCCGATATGGAAGAAGCCCATCTCCTCGAACAGGGTGCCGCCGGTCACATAGCCGCGCGCATGCTCGACTGCACGGGTGATGGCGCGATCGACGCGGGCACCCAGATAGGAGGTGAGTTTCTTGCCGAAGTCGCGAAAGCCCTGATACGTCTTGCCGGAAGCAAGCCGCGCCAGGTAAGCGCTCATCGCGCCCGACGGCGGGGCGATCGACATGTCGTTGTCGTTGAGGATCACGATCAGCCGCGCGTCCAGCGCACCGGCATTGTTCAGCGCCTCATAAGCCATGCCGGCCGACATGGCGCCGTCACCGATGACGGCAATCACATTGTTCTTGCCGCCGGCGAGATCGCGCGCCACCGCCATTCCCAGGCCCGCCGAGATCGAGGTCGAAGAATGGGCCGTGCCGAAGGGATCGTATTCGCTTTCGGCGCGCTTGGTGAAGCCCGACAGGCCCCCTTCCATGCGCAGCGTCCGGATCTGGCCACGGCGTCCCGTCAATATCTTGTGGGGATAGGCCTGGTGGCCGACATCCCAGATGAGGCGGTCGCCCGGCGTGTCAAATACGTAGTGGAGAGCGACCGTCAGTTCGATGACGCCGAGCCCAGCGCCGAGATGGCCGCCGGTATGCGACACGACATCGATCAGTTCGGCACGAAGCTCGGAAGCCAGCTGCGGCAAGTCGCTTTCCGGCAGCAGTTTCAAATCGGCCGGTGTAGTAACCTTGTCGAGAAGCGGTGTTGAGGGCGGCAATGTCACGTAATCAGCCTGTCTGCACCATGATGCGCTCGGAAATAGAGCCTAAGCCGGAGAAAGTAAACGCGCGTCTATGCCGCGCATTCTTGAGGTTCAACTGCCGGGCAAAGGTATGAATTCCGTCTCGTCTCCCGGCACGATGTCGAAGCGGCCGGTTTTCCACTCCTCCTTCGCCTGTTCGATGCGTTCTTTCGAAGAAGAGACGAAGTTCCACCAGATATGACGCGGCGACCCGAGCGAGGCGCCGCCGAACAGCATGAAATGAGCGCCATTGTCGGCCGAAACGACGATCTCGTCGCCGGGCCTGAACACCAGCAGCCGATCGGAGGGAAAGCGGTCACCGGAGATAGTGACGGTGCCCTCAAGAACATAGATTGCCCGCTCCTCGGCATCCGCCGGAATGCGGATACGTGCCCCAGGGTCGAGCCGGACATCGACATAGAGCGTGTCATGATAGGTCGTGACCGGTGCGCGATGACCCTCGAAGCTGCCGATCACCACGCGGCCCCTGACGCCTTCGGCGCTGAACTCGGGAAGTGCCGCACTTGCCGTATTCTCGAAGACAGGCGCGATCTCTTCCTTGTGATCGGGCAGCGCGATCCAGGTCTGCAGTCCGGAAACCGACATCGGCGCGCCGCGCAGTTCTTCCGGGGTGCGTTCGGAATGGACGATACCGCGCCCAGCCGTCATCAGGTTCACGTCGCCGGGCGAGATCACCATCTCCGTGCCGAGGGAATCGCGGTGCCTGATCTTGCCGTCGAACAGATAGGTGACGGTTGAAAGGCCGATGTGCGGATGCGGGCGAACGTCGAGCGCCTTGCCGGCCCTGAGGATCGCCGGCCCCATTCGGTCGAAGAAGATGAAGGGCCCGACGAGCCGGCGCTTGGCGGTAGGCAGCGCGCGCCGGACCTCGAAGCCGTCAATGTCCTTGGCGTTTGCGATAACCATCAATTCGAGCGCATCGCACGAAAAGGCATCGCCAAGTTCCGGATCGAGTGCGGGAAAAAAGCTCATTTCCGCCTCCTATTGTCGCTCGCCTCAACGGGAAGAAACTGCGCGTCGCCTTCCGGGGCACTCCTACTCGCCGTCGAGCGGCTCTATGCCCGCAGGCTTGCCGTCGCGCGACAGGCGGATTTTCTCCACCTTGTCCTCCGCAGCCTTCAGCAGCCGGTCGCAATGGGTCTTGAGAGCCTCGCCGCGCTCATAGATGCGGATCGACTGGTCGAGCGGCACGTCGCCGCGCTCCAAATCGTCGACAATGCGCTCGAGCGCCTCCAGCGCCTGCTCGAAGCTCATGGCCTTGATATCGTCTGGCGGCTCGGTGGGTTCGGTGGCCATGGCCTATCCTTTCATCAGTCGCTTTATGTGGGCAGCCACGGAAAACGACAGTCCTTGCAGATCGTAGCCGCCTTCAAGCAGGCTGACGAGGCGATTGCCGCAATGGCGCGCGGCACGATCCATCAATTGCCCCGTCGCCCAGTCGAAATCTTCCTCGCTGAGATTGATTTCGGCGAGCGGATCGCGGTGATGGGCGTCGAAGCCGGCCGAAATAAGGATGAGGTCCGGCGCGAATTCGTCGATCGCCGGCAGCACGCGCGCGCGCATGGCTTCGCGAAACAAATCGCTGCCCGACTGCGGCGACAACGGCGCGTTGACGATATTTCCGACACCTCGTTCACTTTTGGCGCCGGTTCCCGGATAGAGCGGCATCTGGTGCGTCGAGCAGTACAATACCGACGGATCCTCCCAGAAGATGTCCTGGGTGCCGTTGCCGTGGTGGACATCCCAATCGACTATGGCGACGCGATCGACGCCGTGCTTCTTCTGTGCATGGCGCGCGGCGATAGCGGCATTGTTGAACAGGCAAAAACCCATCGCCGTGGTCTTTTCGGCGTGATGGCCAGGCGGCCGTGCGGCGACGAAGACGTTATCGGCTTTGCCGGAAAATACGTCGTCGACCGCCGCGTTCGCGGCCCCGATCGCCGTCAGCGCCGCCTGCCAGCTTTTCGGACTGACCGTGGTATCGGCATCGATGCCGCCGATACCCTCCTCGGGGATCACGGAGCGGACACGCTCTACATGACTTTCGGGATGAGCGTAGAGGATGGTCGCCTCGTCGCCCTCCGGCGCCTCGACACGGTCGAGCGTGGCGAAAGCCTCGTCTTCCAGCACCCGCGCGATCGCTCGTAGCCGGTCCGGCCGCTCCGGATGGCCGGGCGGCGTCAGATGCTCAAGATAGATTGGATGCGAATAAAGTCGTGTGACCATGTCTCGATATAGGCGCGCCAAACCGTTTTGACCATGCTCGGCGAAAAGCTCCGTAGACGTTCAACAGAGTTTAGACGGTTGATCGACGGCGGCGCTTCAGAGAATCTCGGTCTTCGAGATCCTTATGCCGAAGCCTTCAAGGCCGATATAGTGGCGCTCGCGCGAGGCGATCAGATCTATCGACGAGATGCCGAGGTCCTTGAGGATTTGGGCGCCGAGGCCGATCTGGCGCCACTCCTCGTCGCGCCGGCGCGCCTCTTCGTGGTCCTCGTGCTCGATCGAGGGGCGGTTGCGCCCCTGACCGGCGACCCCGACCGATCCTTCGCGCAGATAGACGATGACCCCGCGTTTGCGCTCGGCGAGTGTCTTCACGATGCGCGAAAGGCCGTCGCCGGTGCCGAAAACATCGGTGACCACGTCCTCGGTGTGAAAGCGCACCGGCACCTCCTCGCCATCCCGGATGTCGCCGAAAACGATGGCGAGATGGTGCATGACGTCCCAAGGAAGCGTGTAGGTGAAAGCCTTGGCCTTGCCGCCCGGCGTTTCGATGTCGAAACAATCGACGCGTTGGACCAGTGTTTCCTGACGCTGGCGATAGGCGATCAGATCGGCGACCGACACCTGCTTCAGCCCGTTCTGTTCGGCAAAGGCCTGAACCTGCGGGCCGCGCATCACCGTACCGTCATCGTTGACCAGTTCGGAAATGACGCCGACCGGCGGCAGGCCGGCCAGCTTGCATAGATCGACCGCCGCTTCCGTATGGCCCGAACGCATCAGCACGCCGCCCTCGCGCGCGATCAGCGGAAAAATGTGGCCCGGCCGTACGAAATCGGCTCCGCCGACATTGCTGTTGGCAAGATTGCGCACGGTCAATGTGCGATCGTCGGCCGAGATGCCGGTGGTGGTGCCGTGCTTGAAATCGACACTGACGGTAAAGGCCGTCGTATGCGCCGAATCATTGTCGGCGACCATCGGCGTGAGATTCAACCGCTTGGCGTCATCTCGCGTCATCGGCGTGCAGACGATGCCCGAGGTGTGGCGAATGATGAACGCCATCTTCTCGGGCGTGCAATAAACGGCAGCGACGATCAGATCGCCTTCATTTTCACGCCCGTCGTCGTCCATGACCACGACGATCTCGCCACGTTCGAAGGCGCGCAGGGCTTCGACAATCTTTTTCTGGTCGTAGGACATTTGTGCAGTTTATCCGATGGCTGGAAATTAGCGAGTAGGAGATGGAGGGCGAATAGCCTGCTCGCCCTTCATCTTCCGGTCTGGCCGCGATGACGCAGATAGTGATCGGCAATCGCACAGGCAACCATGGCTTCGCCGATGGGCACCGCGCGAATTCCGACGCAAGGGTCATGACGCCCCTTGGTCATCACGTCGACGTCGTTTCCATCGACATCGATCGACTTGCGCGGCGTGAGAATCGATGAGGTCGGCTTGACGGCGAAGCGTGCGACAATCGGCTGCCCGGTCGAGATGCCGCCGAGGATGCCGCCAGCATGATTGGCCAGGAAAACCGGTTTGCCGTCATTGCCGATGCGCATCTCATCGGCATTCTCTTCGCCGGTGATGCGCGCCGCCTCGAAGCCGTTGCCGATCTCCACGCCCTTGACAGCGTTGATCGACATCAGATTGGAGGCGATGTCCTGATCGAGCTTGGCGTAGATCGGCGCACCGAGCCCGGCCGGCACGCCCTCGGCGACGATCTCGACGACGGCACCGACCGATGAACCCGCTTTGCGGATGCCGTCCAGATAGTCGGCAAAAATCTTTACCGACTCGGGATCGGGCGTGAAGAACGGGTTTTGCGGATCATCGACGAAATTCCAGTTCCAGCGCGCCCGGTCAATCTCCTTGACGCCGATCGAAATGAGGGCACCGCGCACCACCATGCCCGGCACCACCTTTCTCGCCAGAGCGCCGGCGGCAACGCGGGCGGCCGTCTCGCGCGCCGAGGAGCGGCCACCGCCGCGATGGTCGCGAAGGCCGTATTTCACGTCGTAGGTGTAGTCGGCATGGCCCGGCCGATATTGCCGGGCGATCTCGCCATAATCCTTCGACCGCTGGTCGACATTCTCGATCATCATCGAAACCGGCGTTCCGGTGGTGATCATTGTCTTGCCGTCGTCCTCCAGAACGAATCCCGACAGCACCTTGACGGCGTCAGGCTCGCGGCGCTGGGTGACGAAGCGCGACTGGCCGGGCCGGCGCCGGTCCAGTTCATGCTGGATTTCGGCCGTGGTGAAGCGAATGCCCGGCGGGCAGCCATCCACCACGCAGCCGAGGGCCGCGCCGTGGCTTTCGCCCCAGGTGGTGACCCGAAAAAGGTGCCCGAACGTGTTGTGCGACATGGAAAATCGGTCCCGTCCGGCGACTGGCCGGTTCAGCCTTGCATTCTAGCGGGCGTTCTATTGGCGTTTTTCGCAGTGGTCAAACGCAGGCTTCGCCGTTTTAGTTTTGACATATTCCTTGGGATATTGCTCTGTCTCACCCACGTGCAAATCTTTCGCCCGCCTGCCCGCGCGGCATGCAAGGAAGAGGATGACCATGCGTACCCTGATCGGCGCCGTTGCCGCTGTTTTTATGATTTCCACCGCTGCCTTCGCCGCTGAGGCGGAGGGACAGATCAAGACCATCGACCGGGACAATCTGACGATAACCCTGGACGACGGCAAATCCTACAAATTGCCCGGTGAGTTCGATGTCAATGCGCTGAAAGAAGGGATGGAGGTGCTGCTCGCCTATGACGAGGTCGACGGCGTGAACCTCATCACCGATATGGAATTACCTCAGTAAAGCGTAACCCAATGTCTTGAAGTCTGGTGATAACTCGCCCCGCCGAGGCAGATGCCCGACAGGGTAGAGTTAGCAGCAGACCTCAAAGCCAGGTCAGCTTCCCACCTTCCAGCCTCAGCACACGATTCTGCCAGATCTCGAGTGCGGCCGCCTCACGGGGCGGCATGTCGTCGACCAGTCTGAAGACGGTGCGGATGACGCCGCCATGGGTGACGCATACCGTCGGCCTCTCCAGTGTCTCGAACCAAGGCCGCACGCGCTCAAGCAGCATTTGATAGCTTTCGCCGGCCGCACCCGGTGGCACGAAGGCCCATTTGTCGCGCGAGCGGGCCGCGGTCGAGCCCATTTGCCGCGCCTCCAGCTCGGCTAAGGTATAGCCCTGCCAATCGCCGAAATGCACTTCGACCAGCCGCGCATCGGTGCTGTAGGCTTTCGGCTCCAGGCCCATGGCAGCGCGAATGCGCTCCATGGTTTCGCGGGTGCGACGCATGGGGCTGGCGATAAAGTCGAAATCGGCGGGGCGCTCGATCAGTTCGGCAAGACGGCGTCCGTTGCGGTCGGCCTGAGCGCGACCGCGCTCGGTCATGTCGGTATCGGCCTGCCCCTGGAGGCGCCGTTCGGCGTTCCAGCCGGTCTCGCCGTGGCGCACGAAATAGACGAGAGGGGACATGGCGGTGCTACGCCCTCCAACAACGAATATGAGAGCCGGTCGGCCGGTTCAGTCCTTGACGGTCGTGATGTCCGGCGCATCCACGGCTTTCATGCCAACGACATGATAGCCCGCATCGACATGGTGAACCTCGCCGGTGACCCCGCGCGACAGGTCGGAGAGCAGGTAAAGGCCGGAATCGCCAACTTCTTCCGGCGTCACGGTGCGCTTCAGCGGCGAATTGTATTCGTTCCATTTGAGGATGTAGCGGAAATCGCCGATGCCCGAGGCGGCCAGCGTCTTGATAGGCCCGGCCGAAATCGCGTTGACGCGGATGTTCTTGGCCCCGAGATCGACCGCCAGGTAGCGAACGCTGGCCTCGAGCGCTGCCTTGGCCACGCCCATGACATTGTAATGCGGCATCACCTTTTCGGCGCCGTAATAGGTCAGTGTCAGCAGCGAGCCGCCATCCGCCATCAGCGCCTCGGCGCGCTTGGCGATGGTGGTGAAGGAATAGACGGAAATGTCCATGGTGCGCAGGAAGTTGTCGCGCGTGGTCTCGACATAGCGGCCGTCGAGCTCGTCCTTGTCGGAAAACGCTATGGCATGAACGAGGAAATCGAGCTTGCCCCATTTGGCCGCGACATTTTCGAAGACCGCATCCAGCGTCTCGGGCTCGGTCACGTCGCAATGGCCGACGACATGCGCACCAAGTTCGGCGGCGAGCGGTTCGACGCGCTTCTTGAACGCTTCGCCCTGATAGGTGAGCGCTATCTCGGCACCCTGGTCGGCGCAAGCCTTGGCAATGCCCCAGGCGATCGACCGGTTGTTGGCCACGCCCAGAATAAGACCGCGCTTGCCGGCCATCAGCCCTTGTCCAACCGTCATTCGATCGCTCCGCACCTCATGAAAATCGAACATGCCTATCGCATAGGCACCCGACGGCTTCAAGCTTTCATGGTCCACCATGGTGCCGGCACGAAGCCACGCGACGTCGTCACTTCGCGCGCTTCCTCATCAGGCTCTCCAGCTCGGGGTCGCCGCCTTCCGGCAGCATCACGCGCACATGAACGTAAAGGTCGGCGTGACCGCCGGTCTTTTCCGGCAAGCCCCTGCCCTTCAACCGCAGCACCTTGTCGGAGCTCGACCACGCGGGGACATTGACCGCCAGCCGGCCGGTCGGCGTCTCAACCGCCACCTTGGCGCCAAGCACCGCATCGGAAAGCGACACCGGCAGATCGGTGTGCAGATCGCGGCCCTCGATGCGGTAGCGCGGATGACGCTTGAAGCGGATTTTCACCAGCGCGTCACCCGGCCCACCGAGCCCCTGTTCGCCCTGGCCCTTGAGGCGAATGGTCTGGCCGTCCTCGACATAGGCCGGCAGCTTTACCGCTATCTTGCGCCCGTCGGGAAACATCGCCGTCACCTTGGCGGCGGTTGCGATTTCCTCGACGCTGACATCCAGCGTGGCGCTGAGATCGGCACCGGCAGGCGCGCGCTGAGCGTTCGCGCCGCCGCGCGAAAAAGCCTGCCCGAACAATTCGCTGAAGATATCGCTGTCGGCGAACGGGTCGCCGCCCGGCGCACCGGTGCGGAACTCAAAGCGCGTGCCGCCCGCGCCCTGACCGGGCCCCTGACGACGAAATCCGGCGAACGGATCGGCGCCGGGACGCCCCCCGAAATCGTTGAACCCCTGGAACTTCTGCTTGCCTTCGGCGTCGATCTCGCCGCGATCGAAGGCGCCACGGCTCTTTTCGTCGCCGAGTATCTCATAGGCCTGATTGGCCGCTGCGAACTGATCCTTCGCGTTCGGATCATCGGGATTCTGGTCCGGATGATATTTCTTGGCGAGCTTACGGTACGCCGACTTTATCTCCTTGGCCGATGCGGTCTTGGCAACGCCCAACACTTCATAAGGATCGCGCATGCTTATGCCTGCCCGGATTTTTCGGATATCAAATCAGCTTCCTATATGCGCATGGCTAGGAAGAAATTCCAGAGACGCTGAAAAGTCCCGGTAGAGTCATATCAAGAGGCCGACTGGAACGCCAGCATTCGCCATGCGCCGGAGCCGACCGAGCAGATTTCGCCATGATAAAGACCGACGCCATCATAGCTTTCGCGCGAGGCGCTGAATTTACGGCAAATCTTGCCGGTGTCCTTGTGCTCGATGAGATTGCTGATGGCGCCGCGCGAACCGGTATCGGCATTGGCCCATGGCAGTGGGCCGGAGAGATTGTCAAGGTCAGCCGAAGAGACCGCATTCCGGATCGTGGCTTCGTCGGACATCTGCTCGGCATCCACGCTTCTTTGCTGGCTGGCAGGCACATTGCTGGTCACCAGCGTGCGGTCGACCTCAGCCTTTTCCAGGCTGAACCCACCGAAAGCGCAGGCAGAAAGCGACAACGAGACCGCAAGCAGCGGCACTGATTTCAGGCAAGCTGACCGGAAAAGGCGCGGCAAACTTTCTCTCCACGCTTGCGCAAGGCGCGACAATAGGCAATCTCCTGCCAGAAGCATCACATAGAGTGGAACTATGACCGAAACAGCGTTAACAAGCGGTGACTTTACCACGAGTCGCGAACCGTTCGCGCTCTTTGCAGCATGGCTTGAAGACGCTGGCAAGAGCGAACCGAACGATCCGAACGCCGTGGCTCTCGCCACAGTCGACAGCGACGGGCTGCCGGATGTACGCATGGTGCTGCTCAAGGGGTTCGACGAGCACGGTTTCGTCTTCTATACCAACTTCGAAAGCGCCAAGGGACAGGAAATCCTGTCCACCATGAAAGCGGCGATGTGCTTTCACTGGAAATCGCTGCGGCGGCAGGTGCGTGTGCGCGGACCGGTGGAAATCGTCAGCGACAGCGAGGCTGATGCCTATTATGCAACCCGGCCCCGCGGCAGCCGCATCGGCGCATGGGCTTCGAAGCAATCGCGCCCGCTTGAAAGCCGCTTTGCGCTCGAAAAGGCCGTCGCCGAATATACGGCACGCTACGCAATCGGCGACATTCCGCGCCCGGCCCACTGGTCGGGCTTCCGCATCGTGCCCCAGTCGATCGAGTTCTGGCACGACCGGCCTTTCCGGCTGCATGATCGACTGGTCTTCACACGCGCGGCTGACGGAAACTGGGAAAAGACACGCCTTTATCCCTGATCGGCAATATTAGATTTTCCTGAACTATAGTTTTCCGCCACCATAGTCGCCGGCATGTTCGATATCGTCCGGCGCCTGATGGCGGCAGGTTTCGTTCGATCGATTTCCGCTTCGTCAAGCTTACCAAAAGTTAATGTTGGCGTTCAGCTTCGGTTCATTGACACATTGCGAAGGTGGGATCAGTCGAATCCAACCCAAGAGGAAGACCGATGAAAAAGATTGTTTCGACCATCTGTGCGGCGGCGATGACGCTGACGGCCGTTGCTGCCACTGCGGTGCCTGTTCAGGCCGCCACGATGCCGCGCGTCAGCCTCGAAACCGGCACCTCGGATGTACAGGAGATCAGGCACAGGCGCGGCTATTACACCCGTGGCGGCTATCATTACTACAACGGTCATCGAGGCCACCGCCACCACAGGCCGGGTTGGCGCCGTCACAATGGCTGGTGGTTCCCGCCCGCGGCATTCATCACCGGTGCGATCATCGGCGGCGCGATCGCCAATCGCCCTGCGCCCGTCTATCGCGCGCCACGCTACGGCAATGCTCATGTCCAGTGGTGTTACAACCGCTACCGGTCGTACCGGGCTTATGACAACACCTACCAGCCCTACAACGGCCCGCGCCAGCAGTGCTACTCGCCCTATCGGTGAGAACTGGCCGGATGAAGAAAAACCCCGCTGGAGCATCAGGCCCAGCGGGGTTTTTTCAGCTCTTCTTGCGATCCATGAAAGCGGTGAAGGCGGCGCGCGCTTCGTCCGACTTGAGCCTTGCCTTGAAATGCTCTCCCTCGTGCCTGATCCGGGCGAGGATTTCGTCACGCGGGCCGCGCATCA
Source organism: Borborobacter xinjiangensis (assembly GCF_047739745.1). NCBI lineage: Bacteria > Pseudomonadati > Pseudomonadota > Alphaproteobacteria > Hyphomicrobiales > Phyllobacteriaceae > Borborobacter > Borborobacter xinjiangensis. The sequence continues at coordinate 78,508 of NZ_JBLLVA010000018.1, forward strand.
GCTCACGCGCGATCTTCAGCGCCTCCGGCGGCTTGTCGGCGATCCTCGCCGCGGCAGCCAGCACTTCCGTTTCGAGTTGATCTTCCTCGACAACCGCATGGATCAGTCCGGCATCACGCGCCTGTCTCGCAGTCAAGCCCTCTCCCAGCGCCAGAAGCGCGAATGCGCGCTGATAGCCCAGGATCGCCGGGGCAAGCAGGCTGGAGCCGGCTTCCGGCACCAGGCCGAGATCGACAAAGGGTGTTCTGAAGACGGTGCTCGGCGTGGCGAAGGTCAGGTCGCAGTGCAGGTTGAGCGTGGTTCCGATGCCGACTGCAATGCCGTCGACCCCCGAGACCAGCGGCTTTTCGGCCTTCGCCAGCGCGGCCAGGAAATCCCAAACCTCTGAGCCGCTTTCACCGCCCATGGCCACCTCCATGAAGTCGGTGAGATCGTTTCCGGCGGAAAACGCCCCCGGAACGCCGAGGAAAACGTGAACGCGTATTTCCGGATCGGCATCGCCGACGGCAAGCGCCTCGGCCATCGCCGCATACATGGCGCGCGTTATGGCGTTGCGCTTGTCGCGCCTGTTCAGGCGGATGATCTGGACGGCACCCCGGCGCTCGACAATGATATGCTCAGTCATGGTCATAACCTCCGATGCGGTGGTCAGGCTGAAATAAGCGTCCTGCCGGCGGCTGCCAGGCTGGTCGCGCCGATCAGCACCCGATCCTTTAACGCCCGCGTTTCGCCAAGCAGGTTTTCGGCGAAGAAGCGGCAGAGCGCGGTGCGCGCCTCGTTTTCCTCCGCCAGCGCACCGCGCACCAGATAGGCGCCGCCGGCGGCGAGCGCGAACAGGCGCAGATAGGGTGTCGCGCCCGCCAACGCTTCATCCGTGCGGCCCTCCTCCAGCAGTTTTTGCAGGAAACCCGTCGCCTCGGTCAGATCGTCCAGCGCGTTGCCGACGGCGTTCGCGGTCTTGCCGAAGCCCGGACGATTGGAGGTGCGCAGCTTGCCAGTCGTCTGCGTCAGTTCGGCGATATAGCCGAAAACGTGTTCACCGCCGCCTTGCGGCAGTTTTCGTGTCACAAGGTCGATGGCCTGTATGCCATTGGTGCCTTCGTAGATCGGCGCGATGCGCGCGTCGCGGTAAAGGGCAGCCGCACCGGTCTCCTCGATGAAGCCCATGCCGCCGTGAACCTGCAGGCCGATCGAGGCGACTTCGACGCCGATATCGGTCGAGAATGCCTTTGCAACAGGGGTGAGCAGATTGGCGCGCTCCTGCCAATGCACTTGCTCCTCGCCTTCGGCCGCGCGGGCGCGATCGGTGGCAGCGGCGCAGCAATAGCTGATGGCGCGCGCCACCTGCGTGAGCGCCTTCATCGTCAGCAGGTTACGCTGCACGTCGGGGTGATAAACGATCGGAGCCATGCCTTCGCCCTGGTAGGCGGCAGCCTTGCCCTGGCGGCGTTCGTTGGCAAAGGCAAGTGCCTTCTGGTAGGCGGTCTCTGCAATGGCCACGCCCTGCATGCCAACGGCCAGCCGGGCATTGTTCATCATGGTGAACATGCAGGCGAGCCCGCGATTTTCCTCGCCGATCAGCCAACCGACGGCGCCGGCCTCCTGACCCTCGACGGCGCCATCGCCGAAGATCATCGTGCAGGTCGGCGAAGCGTGGATGCCGAGCTTTTCTTCCAGCCCGGAACAGAAAACGTCGTTGCGGCGACCGAGCGAGCCGTCTGCATCGACGAGAAATTTCGGCACCAGGAAAAGCGAAATGCCGCGGGTGCCGGGAGGCGCGTCCGGCAAACGCGCCAGCACCAGGTGCACGATATTGTCGGTAAAATCATGCTCGCCATAAGTGATGAAAATCTTCTGGCCGAAAAGCCGGTAAGTTCCGTCGCCCGCGCGCTCGGCGCGGGTGCGCAGAGCGGCAAGGTCTGAACCTGCCTGCGGCTCGGTCAGGTTCATCGTGCCCATCCACTCGCCGGAGACGAGCTTTTCCAGAAACCTCGCCTTCAGCTCCGTGGTGGCGTGCTTTTCGAGCGCCTCGACAGCACCCATGGTGAGCGTCGGACCGAGCGCAAAGGCCATCGATCCGGAATTCCACATTTCGAGAGCTGCGACGCCAAGCATAGCCGGCAGGGCTTGCCCGCCATATTCTTCCGGTCCTTGCAGCGCATTCCAGCCGCCTTCGACCCAGCGCCGATAAAGCTCCTTCCAGCCGGGCGGGGTCGTTACCGCTCCGTCCTTCAGCACGGCGCCATGCTCGTCGCCGATCTTGTGCAGCGGCGCTACCTCTTCGGAAGCGAAACGCCCGGCCTCCTGCAGGATCGCGTCGGCAAGATCCTCGCTCAAGTCTCCAAGAACGCCTTTTTCGATTGCGGACTTCAGGCCGGCCACATGCTTGAGCGTGAACGAAATTTCCTCGACAGGTGCGCGATACATGGCAAACGGCTCCTCAATCGACGGCCCGGTCAGGCTACATCGCAGCCTATCCGGAATCTGATCCCGACGGCTAGTTCGTTTTGACGTTAACGTCAAATTTGTTTGCGCTTTTTCTAAATCACCATCTTGACCAGGCAGCACTTCATTAACCATGAAGCGGCAGGATAAGCCGGAACCTTGGGAGCTTGCCATCTTGTCGAACTGGAGCCGTCGTCTCGGTCGCGCTGCCCTGTGGGCGATCGGCCTGGCTTTTGCTGCACAGCTTGCGCCCGTTGCCATGGCTTCGGATTTTTCAGAGCCATGGAAGAACCCTGAGCGCGCGCTGGTCGTGGACGCCTATGAGTACAATCCGATCGACTGGCGCAAGCTTGCCGAAGACAAGCGCATCGTCGGCTTCATCAACAAGGCTTCGGACGGCCTGCCTCCCGCCTACTCATGCAGCGGCAACGAGACCGAGGTGAAGCTGTGCAGCGCGTTGTGGAAGCGTCACGCCGTTGCCCGCGAGCTCTACCACACCAGGAAGACAGTGGCGAAGGCGCTCGGCTTGCAGTGGGGCGCCTACCACCTTGCCCGGCCCGGCAATCCGATCGATCAAGCCAACAATTTCATCGATTTTGCCGAACCCGAACCCGACGACCTCCTGGCGATCGACATCGAGGAGAACGATCCGGAAAAATGGATGTCGCTGGAGGATGCCGAGGAATTCGTGCGCCATGTGCATCGCCGCATCGGCCGCTTCCCGATCCTCTACACCAACGGCACGACTGCGCAGCACATTGCCGACAATCGCGAGAAATATCCGCTGTTGTCGCGCCTGCCGCTCTGGTACGCCCGCTACAAGCCCGAGATCGGCATCCATTTTCCGAAAGGCAACTGGCAAAGCTATGCGCTGTGGCAGTTTTCGGCACAGGCGAACTGCAATGAGCGCAGTTGCCCCTATCGCGTGCCGGGAACGCCAAACGATATCGACGTCAATGTCGCGCCCATGAGCGCCGCCGAGCTTCGCAAGGCCTGGCCATTTGGCGGACTGCTGGACGTGCCGATCGAAATGATCGCGAAGGTGCCGGTACCGGTCACGCGTGAGGCCGGACTGGCAGGCGAGGTAACGCTGGCCTATGCCTCGGTGCAGGCGGCAAGCCCGATCGTGGCGCTGGAAAACATGTTCCAGGTGCGCGGCCAGCCCTATCCCGAACGCTACGGCTATGCCGCAACCGAAGACAAGGCGGCGTCGCTGTTGCAGCGCGTTGGCGGGTATCTTGCCTCGCTGCGCCAGACTGTGGTTGCCTGGGCGTTTGGCGATCCCGACGCGCCGGCAGGACTGGACCCGATCGCCACGGCGACCATTCCGGCGCGGGCAGAGATACCTTAAACAGAGCGGTGTACCGTCCAGGCTACTTCTTGGCCGGCACGACCTCGCCGTCTTCCTTTACAAAGTGACCGATGTCGCCATTGCTCAAGATATCGAGCACCTTTTCGGACGGACGCGCCAGCACCGCGCCTTTGTCGGTCACGACAATCGGGCGCTCGATCAGGATCGGATGAGCGATCATGAAATCGATAAGTTCGTCATCACTCCATTTCGGGTCGTCCAGCCCCAGTTCGTCATAGGGCGTGCCGCGACGGCGCAGAAGGGCGCGCGGCGACATCTTCAGCAGGCCAAGCAGTTCAACCAGCCTTTCCCGCGATGGCGGCGTCTTCAGGTACTCGACGACTTCAGGCTCCTCGCCCGAGGCCCTGATCATCGCCAGCGTGTTGCGCGAGGTGCCGCAATTGGGATTGTGGTAGATGGTGACGCTCATTCTTTGCGCTCCCGTTCGACGGCGCGATAGCCGATGTCGCGCCGGCAAAAACCTTCCGGCCAATCGAGCCGGTCGACGGTTTCATAAGCCTTCGCCTGCGCTTCGCCAACCGTCTTGCCCATGGCTGTGACATTGAGCACCCGCCCGCCATTCGCGATGATCACGCCTTCGCGCTCGGCAGTGCCGGCATGAAAAATTTCGACGCCTTCGCCGGCCTTGTCCAGCCCCGTGATCACCGAGCCCTTTTGCGGCGCGTCGGGATAACCCTTGGCGGCCATTACCACCGTCAGCGCCGCCTCGTCGCGCCAGCGGGCCGACATATGCGCAAGCTGACTATCGGCGGCAGCGTTCAGCAGCACCAGTATATCGTCCTTCAAGCGCATCATCAGCACCTGGCATTCGGGATCGCCAAATCGGACATTGTACTCGATCAGTTCGGGGCCCTTTGCTGTCAGGATCAGCCCGGCATAAAGCACGCCGGAGAAGGGCGCGCCCATTTCGCGCATGCCGCGCATCGTCGGCTCGATGATCTCGCGCATCGTCCGCTCGATCAGGTCCTCAGTCATCACCGGTGCGGGCGAATAGGCTCCCATTCCGCCTGTGTTCGGACCGGTGTCGCCCTCCCCGACGCGCTTGTGGTCCTGTGCGGTGCCGAACGGCAGCGCCGTGACGCCGTCGCAGAGACAAAAGAAACTTGCCTCCTCGCCGGTCAGGAATTTCTCGATCACCACCTCTGCACCCGCTCCGCCAAAGGCACCTTCAAAGCAGGCGTCCACGGCCGTCAGGGCCTCCTCGATGGTCATCGCCACGGTGACGCCCTTGCCGGCGGCGAGCCCGTCGGCCTTTACGACGATCGGTGCGCCCGCTTCGCGGATATAGGCGGCGGCCTCCCCAGCGCTGGTGAATCGCGCATAAGCCGCGGTCGGAATTCCATATTTCCGGCAAAGGTCCTTGGTGAACCCTTTCGAGCCTTCGAGCTGGGCGGCCCTGGCCGATGGTCCGAACACGCGAATGCCGGCCGCGCGAAGATCGTCGGCAATGCCGGCAACCAACGGCGCTTCCGGTCCGACGACGACAAGGTCGATCGCCTTCTCACGGCAAAAAGCGGTCACCGCCTGATGATCGGTGACTTCGAGCCCAACCAGTTCCGCCTCCCTGGCGATGCCCGGATTGCCGGGCGCGGCATAAAGCCGGGTCAGCATCGGCGAAGCCGCGATCTTCCAGGCCAATGCATGTTCCCGGCCACCCGAGCCGATCAGAAGAACGTTCATGCTTCGCTCCGAGCCCTTTGAAAGTCGATGCCGCCTTCCGGTATGGCGCGACGGCGAGCGGGTCAACCGCGCAGCGCGATTATCAAGGACAATTCGCAATCTTGACGCCCGCCGCGCCTGCTGTCACGTGAAGCCATGGAAAACATTCAGTCGAAAGAGGCGCAAGGCCGCGTCGCCGACGCGCCGAGCAGACACTGGGTCTACCGCGCCCTGCCGCGCAAGATCTGGCCTTATGCACAGCTTGCCCGCTGGGATCGCCCCATCGGCTGGATGCTGCTCTTATGGCCATGCTGGTGGTCGCTGGCGCTGGCGGCAAGCGCCTATGCGCGGCCGGACGATTCACTCTTTTCGCTGCTGCCGGAGCCGTCGAACCTGCTTCTGCTTCTGATCGGGGCAATCGCCATGCGCGGCGCAGGGTGCACCTATAACGACATCGTCGACGAAAAGATCGACGCCGAAGTGGAGCGCACCCGCTCGCGGCCGTTGCCTTCGGGACAGGTCACGCGCCGCCAAGCGTGGCTGTTCCTTCTGCTGCAAGCGCTGGCGGGTCTTGTCGTGCTCCTGCAGTTCAACGACTTCGCAATCCTGCTCGGCTTCTGCTCGCTTGTGACGGTGGCAGTCTATCCCTTCATGAAGAGAGTCACCGACTGGCCGCAACTCTTTCTGGGATTTGCCTTTTCGTGGGGCGCGCTGATGGGCTGGGCGATCGAGTTCGCCGATCTCGATGGGCCGGCGATCATGCTCTACATCGGGTCGATCATGTGGGTGATCGGCTATGACACCATCTACGCCCATCAGGACAAGGAAGACGACGCGCTTGTCGGCGTGCGCTCGACAGCGCGCCTGTTCGGCGAGAACACCAAGGCTTGGCTTACCGGCCTCTATGCCGGCGCGCTGGTCTGCTTTGCGGTGGCCTTCGCCGCCGCCGAAGCACCGATGCCGGCGCTGGCGGGGCTTCTGGCAGCCGGAGCACATATGGCGCGCCAGATCCGCGTGCTCGACATCGACGACCCCGACCAGTGCCTCGTTCTGTTCAAGTCGAACGCAACCGTCGGCTGGCTGATTTTCCTCGGCCTTATCGGTGGCGGCGTCTGGGTGGCTTTGAAGCCGCTGCTTTAGTTTATTGCCGCGCGACAATCTCCTCGCCGCCGACCACGAGCCGCAGCCCCATATCGCCGGATTTGCGACGTACGAGGAAGCGGGGCCGGCGCAGCTTCGTACCCCGTCCCTTGCGGCGCTCATGGGAAGGCCGGCTCTTTATCGCCGCGCCAAGCGAATCCTCCAACGTGCGGGCGACGCCGTCGGCCTCGATCAGCAGCATCGGCAGGCGGTAGGCATCCGCCCATGTGCGCCAGTCGGCGGCGATGTCCTCAAGATCGTCGGCAACCAGCAGCGGCACCGACAGCATCGGGTCGCTGTGCAATAGTTCGAGCGTCACCGTGACGTTGCACCGATCGTCCTCGATCGCCCGCGCGGCGACGCCGAGAAATGCATTGGCGGGAAGCAGAACCGTGGCCGGAAGACCGCTTTTCGGCAGGATGCGCCTGATCACGGCACCTCGCCGGTCGATGGTGAAAGTTGCGTCGCCGAAATCGTCGCGGGTGGCGTAGCTGACCATCTGCGGCAAGCGGAAAGGGTCGAGACGCATGTTGCGTCCCGCCCAGACTGGCATCAGTCCGGTGCTCATGTTCGGGCCTTCTTCCTGTTACTCCTGAGAGCCGGTTTTCCGGTCTCTCCGAACCGGTTTTTCCGGTTTCGCTATGGGAAGAAGCCTAGCGCCCGCTCCTTACCGGCGCGCTTAAGAAAGTCGGTTAAATTTTGCTGATCTATCACATGGTTATCGGAATCCGACCTGCCACAAGATGTTGTAAACCTGTCTGAAGGAGGGGTGAATTTTGGGAGAATGAAGCCCCTCACCCGGCCTCCACTTCGCTCGGCCATCCTCTCCCCAGTGGGGGAAGGTGGCGCGAAGCGCCGGATGCTAAATCATCTTGCCAGGGTTCATGATGCCGGCCGGGTCAAAGGCGCGCTTTACGCGGCGCATCAGGTCGATGGCGACAGGCGGCGCGGTGGCGATGAGTTCCTCGCGTTTCATCTGGCCGATGCCGTGCTCGGCCGAGATCGAGCCATCCAGTTCGCGCACGATATCGTGGACGGCCTTGTTCATCGGCCCGTAGAGGTCCAGAAATGCGCCGCTATCAGCTCCGGACGGCTGCGAGACGTTGTAGTGCAAATTGCCATCGCCCATATGGCCGAAACAGGCAACGCGGGCCTCGGGGCTGACCGTGGCCACAGCCGCGGCAGCGCGCTCGATGAATAGCGGGATCGACGCGACCGGCACGGAGACATCATGCTTGATCGACGCGCCTTCCGGCTTTTGAGCCTCAGGCAGGCTTTCGCGAAGCCGCCAAAGCGCCGCCGCCTGCGCGAGGCTTGCCGCAATCACCGCATCGCCGACAACGCCCTGTTCGACGCCGGCGGCAAGCACTTCTTCCATCAGGCTTCTGGCGTCCTCGGCCGAGCGGCCGGACGAAATCTCGATCAGCACGTGCCAGGGCCACTCGCCCTGAAGCGGCGGCTGTGCATCTGCCATATGGCGGAAGGCAAATCCAAGCACGGTGCCCGATATCAACTCGAAAGCGGTCAAGCTGGCGCCTGCCTGGTCGCTGGCGCGGGCGAGCAGATCGAGCGCCGCCTTTGGAGACGAGAGGCCGACCCACGCAACGTCTCTGCCTTTCGGCCTGGGAAACAGCTTCAGCACCGCCGCAGTGATGACGCCCAGCGTGCCTTCAGCCCCGACGAACAGGTTCTTCAGGTCGTAGCCGGTATTGTCCTTCTTCAGCTTGCGCAGGTCGTCGAGCACCTCGCCCGTCGGCAGCACCACCTCGACACCAAGGCAAAGCTCGCGCGCATTGCCATAGGCCAGCACCCCGGTGCCACCGGCATTGGTCGAGAGGTTGCCGCCGATTTCGCAGGAGCCTTGCGCGCCGAGCGACAGCGGAAACAGCCGATCTGCCCGATCCGCCGCCACCTGCAGGCTCTCCAGCACGACGCCGGCCTCGGCGATGACGGTATTCGACAGCAGATCGATTTCGCGGATGCGGTTGAGGCGAGACAGCGACAACACGATCTGGCGCCCGGAGCGGTCCGGAACCTGTCCGCCGACCAACCCGGTATTGCCGCCCTGCGGCACGATCGGCGTTCGTGTTTCGGTGGCGAGCTTCATGATGCGGCTCACCTCATCGACGCTGCCCGGCCGCAGCACCAGCGGCGAAACCCCGGGATAGCGGCCGCGTGGTTCGATAAGATAGGGTGCGATGTCGCTTTCGGCACGAAGCGCATGACGATCCCCGACGATGGCGGCAAAACGGTCGAGCAGCGCGGCGTCGAGAATTGCCGAATTGTCAGTCATGTCAGAACCTTACGTTACGACGTCGATGCCGCTTCTCGGTGCAGCGGCACGCGCTAGGCGATCGTTGATCGCTTCGCCAAGTCCGTCAACCGGTATCGGCTCGACGGCGATCGTCTTGGCACCGCTGCCGTCAAGCGCGCGCAGATGCGAAAAGAGGTTGCTTGCCGCCTCGCGCAGATCTCCGCACGGGGAGAGATTCAGCATCGCGGCCACCTCACCGGCGCCGGGAACGCGCTCGGGACCAAACGCAAGCAGCGCCTCATGCGGCTCGACATGGGCCGCGTTCAGCCGCACCGCGGCATTTGGCGCATAATGGGAAGCCATCATGCCGGGAGCCTGGATGCCGGATTTCGCCCCGCGCAGCAGCGCCATTCCGACCACCTCCTCGATGTCGGCGGCAGGCACGCCGCCCGGACGAAGCAGATGCAGTCTGCCATTCTCTACCTTGACGATGGTCGACTCCAGTCCGACCGAAGTCGCGCCGCCATTGACCACAAGCTTGATGCGCCCGCCGAGATCGGTGGCGACGGCCTCCACCGTGGTCGGGCTGATCCTGCCGGACGAGTTGGCGCTCGGCGCTGCCAGCGGCCGGCCGAAACGGCCGATCAGTTCGGCGCCGAAGCCTTTGGGCATGCGCAGCGCTATCGTGTCCAATCCCGCAGTGACGAGCGGGTGGATGCCGCTTGTCGCGCGATGCGGCAGCACCAGCGTCAAGGGTCCCGGCCAGAAAGCGGCGGCCAACCGGCGCGCCAGCCTATCGAAGACCGCCACCTGCTCGGCCATCGCCATCGTCGCGACATGCGCGATCAGCGGATTGAAGCGCGGCCGGCCCTTGGCTTCGAAAATGCGCAGCACGGCCTCGCCATTGGTCGCGTCACCCGCCAGGCCGTAGACGGTTTCGGTCGGAATGGCGACGACCTCGCCCGCGCCAAGCAGGGCCAGGGCTCGTTCCATCGCCGCGCTACCGTCCAGAATGTCTGCCGCCACCTGTGACCTCTTGCGGGTAAAGTCCTTCGCGCCCGGATATTAGCCGGCGATCCTGGAAAAGTCCGCGACCTGATCGGTTGCGGCGCGAATGCGCGCCAGGAGCGCCAAACGGTTGGCGCGGATCGCCTCGTTCTCGTCATTGACCAGCACATCTTCAAAGAATGAATCAACCGGTTCACGCAGGCTGCTCAGCGCCAGCATGGCGGCGGAAAAGTCTTCGTTCTGAATCGCTTGGCCGGCTTGCTTCTCAGCCTGATTCACCGCCGCATACAGCTTCTCTTCGGCCTTGTCGTTGAACAGCGCCGGATCCACGGCTTCCGCGATGCGGGTCTTCTTCTTTTCCTCGGCGGCGAGAATGTTGGCCGCGCGCTTGGTGCCGGCCAAAAGGTTCTTGCCATCCTCGGTGTCGAGGAATGAGCCAAGGGCTTCGACGCGGCGGACGATCTGCAGGAGGTCGTCGTTGGAAGCTGAGGCAGCGTTACCGAAGGCCCCCTCACCCGGCTCGCTATGCTCGCCACCCTCTCCCCGCTGGGGAGAGGAAGAAGCCGACATCGCCGCCGCGCTCTTCTCCCCCCTGGGGAGAAGATGGCCCGAAGGGCCGGATGAGGGGGCAGTGCCGCTCGCCAGCACGGCGTCGATCAGGTCATACCGCGCGCCCTGATCGCGCAGATAGACTTTGAGGCGATCGTGGAAGAAGGAGAGGAGGTCAAACCGGAATGCCGGCGAGGTCGACCGATCGGCTTTAGCGCCTTCCCTACAAGGCGATGACAGCGCCGAGATGGCAAATGCCATCAGGCCGAGAAGTTCCGATCTCACCCGATTCTCAACCAAAATCCGGATCACACCCAGCGCCGCCCTTCTTAGGGCAAAGGGGTCCTTGGAGCCGGTGGGCTTCTCGTCGATGGCCCAGAAACCAACCAGCGTGTCGAGCTTGTCGGCAAGCGCCACAGCGACCGATACAGCATCGGTCGGCACACGGTCAGACGGGCCTTGCGGCTTGTAGTGCTCCTCAATGGCCGCGGCGACCGAAGGATGCTCGCCCTGCAGAAGAGCATATTTGCGGCCCATCGCGCCTTGCAGTTCAGGGAATTCGCCGACAATCTCGGTCTGCAGGTCGGCCTTGGCAAGCACCGCCGCGCGGTCGGCCAACTCGGGATCGGCACCGACGAGCGGCGCGAGCTCGCGCGCCAGCCGCCGGATGCGCTCCACCCGCTCGCCCTGCGTGCCGAGCTTGGCGTGGAAGGTGACGCCAAGATGATCGAGTCGGGCCATGCGCTGATCGAGCGGCTTTGCGAGGTCGAGGCCGAACTTCTCCGCCGACGCATTCAACTGGTCGAGATCGGGCAGATTGCCCTGGTCGGTCTTCCAGAAATAAAGCGCGTCCGACAGCCGGGCCCGCACTACCTTGCCGTTGCCGATGGCGATTTCGCGGCCGCCGTCCTTTGCCTCGATATTGGCAACCAGAATGAAGCGATTGGAGAGCGCCCCCTTACCCGTCTCGGTGCTGCGCGCCGATCCACCCTCTCCCCGCTGGGGAGAGGAGGAAGCTGACACTGCCGCCTCGCTCTTCTCCCCACCGGGGAGAAGGTGGCCCGAAGGGCCGGATGAGGGGGTCCTTCGCGTGACGAAACATTTCTGGTTGGCGCGGATGGTGAGCCGAATGACCTCTGCGGGAATTTCGAGAAAGTCCTGCTCGAATTCGCCCATCAGCACGACCGGCCACTCGACCAGACCGGCCACTTCCTCCAGCAGCCCCTCGTCCTCGACCAGTTCCAAGCCGTTGGCGAAAGCGAGATTCCTTGCGTCGGCAAGGATGATTTCCTTTCGCCGGTCGGCATCGATAATGACCTTGGCCGCCTCGAGCTTCGAGACGTAGTCGGCAAAGCGGCGCACCCTGAAGGCTTCCGGCGCGTGGAAACGATGGCCGTAAGTGACATTGCCCGAACGAATGCCGTCGACCTCGAAATCGACCACGACCGGTTCTTCCGTCTCCGGCCCGAAGGTGCAGACGATGGATTGCAGCGGCCGCACCCAGCGCAAGCTGCCGGGTTTGGCCGAAGCCGCCCCCCAACGCATCGACTTCGGCCATGGAAAATCGCGGATAACCGCCGGAACGAGTTCCGCAATTATCTCCTCAGCCGCCCTGCCCGGCCTTGAAATGCGGGCGATGTAGAAATCACCCTTCTTGGGATCGGATTGGACCTCTGCCTGGCTGATATCGGTCAGGCCGACCGAGCGCAGGAAGCCGGCAATCGCCTGTTCGGGCGCCTTGGTGCTCGGCCCCTTCTTCTCCTCATTGACGTCCCGGGAGCGCGCTGTGAGGCCGCGCACATCAAGCACCAGCCGGCGCGGCGTCCAATATTCGCGCGCCGCCTCATAGGTCAGCCCGGCTTCGACCAGCCCGTCGGTGACCATCTTTTTCAGATCGCCGGCAGCCTTGCGCTGCATGCGGGCAGGAATTTCCTCGCTGCGAAGTTCAAGCAACAGATCAGGCATTTATGCGGCCTCGCCAGTGAATGCAAAGCCGCCGGCTTCGGTTTGCAGAAACGCCTCGCCGCATTGGCGCGAGAGGTTACGCACGCGCAAAATGTAGCTTTGCCGCTCGGTGACGGAGATTACGCCGCGCGCATCGAGCAGATTGAAGACATGGCTTGCCTTGATGCACTGATCGTAGGCCGGCAGCACCATCTGGTGCGGCTTGCCTTCCGGGCGGTCAGAGCCTGCCTTCAGCAGCGCCTCGCATTCGGCCTCGGCGTCGGCGAAGTGCTTCAAGAGCGCGCCAGTGTCGGCGTGCTCGAAATTGTAGCGCGAATATTCCTGCTCGGCCTGGAGGAACACATCGCCATAGGTGACCTTTTCCGCACCCTCGCGACCGTTGAAATTCAGGTCGTAGACATTGTCCACGCCCTGCACATACATGGCCAGCCGCTCCAGCCCGTAGGTGAGTTCGCCAGCCACCGGCGCGCATTCAATGCCGCAGACCTGCTGAAAATAGGTGAACTGCGAGACCTCCATGCCATCGCACCAGCACTCCCAGCCCAGTCCCCACGCGCCCAACGTCGGGCTTTCCCAGTCGTCCTCGACAAAGCGGATATCGTGCAGCAAGGGGTCGATGCCGATTGCCGCGAGTGAGCCAAGGTAAAGTTCCTGAAGGCCGGGCGGATTGGGTTTCAGGATCACCTGATATTGATAGTAGTGCTGGAGACGGTTGGGATTTTCGCCGTAGCGGCCATCCTTGGGGCGGCGCGAAGGCTGCACATAGGCGGCATTCCAGCTCTTGGGGCCAAGCGCGCGCAAGGTGGTCGCCGGGTGAAACGTACCGGCCCCGACTTCCATGTCATAGGGTTGCAGAACGGCGCAGCCGTAATCGGCCCAGTAGTTGTGCAGCGTCAGGATCAGCCCTTGGAAAGAACGGCTGGGATGCATGTGGGCAGGCAGATTGGCGGGCACGGGCGGAACCTCGGACGGTCGCGGCGGGAAGGTCGCCCGTCCTATTCCGGCATGGAGAAAGCGTCAAGTTTTGCTCTGATCGACAGTCGCCGCCTCGCTCTGCTCGGCGGCAGGGTGATGTGCCGCCAGATCAATCCGAAAGCGCGGGCAGGATCAGTTCCTGTCCGGGCACAATGCGGCCGGGATCGCCCTGAAGCTGCGGATTGAGATTGAGGATTTCCTGATACCGTCCACCATTGCCGAGCACTTCGTCGGCGATGGACCAGAGCGACTGGCCGCGCTGCACCTTGTAGGCTGCCGGCGTCACCGCGACCTTGCCGGCAGGCGCCGGCGCTATCAATTCGCTTTTCTTGTCCGGGTCTGGGGCAGGCGCCGGCTTGACTTCAGGCGCGACCGGCTTGCTCGGCGCTTCGGCAGCGGCCTTGCCCTCGATCGGCGGCAGTCCCTCGGCGAGCTTCTTCTGAACATTGGCCAGAACGTCAGGTTCCGGCTTCATGTCGCGCGCATGGCTCCACTGGAAAGTGGCCTCCAGCTTGCGGCCGACGCGCCAATAGGCATCGCCCAGATGATCGTTCAGCACCGGATCATCAGGCTTCAATGAAACGGCGCGCTCGAGCTCTGTCACCGCTTCCTCGAAGCGGCCGAGGCGGTAATAGGCCCAGCCAAGCGAGTCGACAATGTAGCCGTCGCTCGGCCTGAGCTCGACCGCCTTGCGGATCATGTCCAGACCTTCGTCCAGGTTCATGTTCATGTCGACCCATGAATAGCCGAGATAGTTCAGCACCTGCGGCTGGTCGGGCATGAGTTCCAGCGCCTTGCGGAAATTCGGTTCGGCCTTCGGCCACTCCTTCAGTCGCTCATAGGCGATGCCGCGCTGGTAGAAAATGTTCCACTCAGCCCTGGTCGGTTCCTTCAACCGTTCGGCGGCGCGGTCGTAGACGTCCGCCGCGTTTCGGTACTCCTCTTTCGAGGAATAGACGCCGCCGAGCGCCAGATAGGCGCGCACATCGTCCGGATCCTGGTCCAGGAGCCGCTTGAGATGCTCGACCGCCTCGTCATGACGATCGAGGTCGGCGAGGTTGAGGCCGAGCTGCAGTTCGGAAGCGCGCTTGAGCGGCGAATCGGCCGGAACGCGCTGGTAAAGCGCGATAGCTTCCTCGGCGTTTTCCTGCTGCTCGGCAACCGAGGCGAGCTGCAGCAAAACCGCATCGCTGTCAGGCTTCAACGCCAGCGCAAATTGCAGGTAAATCCGCACGAACGGTTCGCCGCCGCCGCGGCTGAGCGCGCTTGCCAGGTCGAGCAGGATTTCACTCGAGCCGTCGGCTGGATTGGAAATCAGCGGCGAAATCGTCTCATCCTTCGAGATCTTCTCGCGCAAGGCCGCCAGCGCCAGCCTTCCGGAAGCGAATTCGTCGGCCTTGTCGAGGATCGCCAGCGCCTTGTCCTCCTCGCCCTGCATCGCGAGGAAGCGGGCATAGGCTTCGGCGGCGCGCAGCCAGGTCTCGGGCGCTGCACTTCCCGCCGCCACGTTGTCGATCGTTTCGCTATAGAGCTGGTCGGCCACATCCGTCTGGCCCGCCACATCGGCGATCAACGCGCTGTGGTAGGTGGTAAACAGCGTATACCATTCCGGTCCGGACAATTTCTCGAGATAAGCCAGCGCCGCCTTGCCGTCTCCGGCACCCAATTTGGCCCAGGCGGTCATGACCGATGAAATCAGCCGATCGAGATCGGATTCAGCGGCCAGCTTCAAAAGATGCTCGGCGGCCGGGTAATCCTTCTTGCGGATGGTATCGATGGCAAGGGCGACCCGCGAAAACCGCTCGATTTCAGCGACCGACTTCAATTTTTCCGCATAGGGCAGCGATTCGTCGAAACGTCCCTGCGAAATCAGCGCCAGCATGAGGCTTTGCTGCAACTGCTGGTTTTCGGTGTCGAAGGCCAAGGCGCGCTTGTAATAGGCGATGGCACTGTCGAGATCGTTGTCGACCTCGGCCACGCGCGCGGCAAGATAAGCGCCGGAAAACGAGGTGATTTTTACCGGTTCCTCGTTCTGCCTGGCCAGCACCGGCTGCCCTATCACCATCAGTGCCGCCAGCGCCGACACGCTTGCAAGCCAGCCAAGGTTGATACGCCGCATCCTCATCCTTCCCGCCATGCCACGCTGCCGGCGGCGTTGGTCATCAAAGCTATAGTGGGCAGAAGCATGGCCTTTTTACGGTCGCCATTCAATCCGAGGTGCATCACAATGCGGTCAGCGGCGCACGCGACTGCATTCACGTGACGCGGCTGATGCAGAAATCGATGACATCGAGCAGCGCCGCTTTCTGCGGCGTCGCATCGAGCGGCGCCAGCGCATCGCGGGCGATTTCGCCGAAATGGCGGGCGCGGCCGATCGTGTCGGCGATGGCGCTGTGGCGCGTCATCAGGCCGATCGCCTTTTCAAGGGCACCATCGTCAGCATTGTTGTTCTCGATCGCCTGCTTCCAGAATTCGCGCTCGCCAGAGGTACCGCGCCGATAGCTCAGGATGACGGGAAGCGTCACCTTGCCTTCGCGAAAATCGTCGCCGACATTCTTGCCGAGGTCCTGGCTGCTGCCGCCATAGTCGAGCGCGTCGTCTATGAGCTGGAAGGCCAGGCCGAGATTCATGCCATAGGAGCGAAGCGCAGCGCGCGCCGGGCGCGAGGCGCCGGCAATCACCGGCCCCACTTCAGCCGCAGCGGAAAACAGAGCCGCCGTCTTCGCCTTGATGACGGCGAAATGCTCGTCCTCGGTCGTCTCCAGGTTCTTCGCCGCCGCAAGCTGCATCACCTCGCCCTCGGCGATGATCGAGGCAGCCGTGGAGAGAATGTCGAGCGCGTCGAGCGAGCCGACTTCCACCATCAGGCGGAATGCCTGGCCAAGCAGGAAATCGCCTACCAGCACGCTCGCCTGGTTGCCCCAGATCATGCGCGCCGTCTTCTTGCCGCGGCGCATGCCGCTTTCGTCAACGACATCGTCGTGCAACAGCGTGGCGGTGTGCATAAACTCGACGCTGGTCGCCAGCTTGACGTGGCCCTCGCCCTCATAGCCGAACATCTGGGCAGCGGCGAGCGTCAACATCGGGCGCAGCCTCTTGCCGCCCGATGAGATCAGATGGTTGGCGACCTCCGGAATCATCTCGACATCGGAGCCCGCCTTGGACAGGATGAGCTTGTTGACCCTGCCCATATCGTCGGAGGTCAGGCCAATCAGTTCCTTTATAGAAGCGGTATCGCGCTTCGCGTTTTCGATGTTGAGAACGATGCCCACCAACTCTCTCCGTCCCTGGACGCAATCCTCGCCCTGACGCTGATTTAGGGCGCTGGCGCGTCAATCGGCAAGTGGCGAATTGGCGCGCCGAGGACGCCCGGCCGTCGGCGCCTTCTACAGCGTTTACTTCGCGACCACAAACTGCGACTTTGCCGGCATGATCGAACTCATGCGCACCAACGATGTCGTCATTATCTCCTTTGTCGAATCGCTGCTGCGCGATGCCGGCATCGATGTATTGGTGGCCGACCAGAACATGAGCGTGCTCGACGGTTCGGTGGGCATTCTGCCCAGGCGCCTGCTGGTGAGCGACGACGATGCCGACGCTGCCCGTCGTATTCTGGTCGATGCGGGAATCGGCCACGAGATGCGGAAAAAATAGACGAGTTGCATATGACGCCCGCGTCCGAACGAGGTCCGGAACACAGCATAGATGCATTTCACCGTGGCGATTTCTGGCTCGTTCAGCCACGCAACTCCGGTCATCGCGCAGGCATGGACGCGCTTATCCTGGCGGCGGCCGTGCCGACAAGCTTCAGCGGTCGCCTTGCCGATTTCGGCGCGGGTGCGGGTGCGGCCGGGCTGGCTGTCGGCTCGCGCTGCGCCGATGCGCGGATAGTGCTTGTCGAACAGTCGCAAGAAATGGCGCGCTATGCCCAATTGACGATTTCGCATTCTGGGAACGAACATCTCGCTGAGCGCATCTCGATTGTCGAAGCCGACGTGACGCTGGCCGGCAAGGCAAGGACGGCAGCCGGGCTCGCCGACAATTCCTTTGATTTCGTGATCATGAACCCGCCCTTCAACGCAGCCATCGACCGCTCGACGCCCGACCCGCTGCGCAAGCAGGCGCATGTGAAGAATGACGGGCTGTTCGAGAATTGGCTGCGGAGTGCGGCCGCGGTGACCCGGCCGCGCGGCGGCCTTGCCGTCATTTCACGGCCGGAGTCGCTCGCAGAAATTCTGGCCGCCCTGGATGGCCGTTTCGGCTCCGCGCAAATTATGCCCATACACCCCCGCCCCGATCGACCGGCAATCCGCATCGTCCTGCGGGCGCGGCTTGGAGCGCGCGGTGCGCTGACCCTGCACCCGCCGCTTTACTTGCATGATTCGACAGGCAACCGCCTTTGCGCCCGTGCCGAAGCCGTCAGCAATGGCAAAACATCGCTTTTCGGCGACTGACCGCTTCGGCGGCATTGCGGTTTCGGCGCAAATGCCTACATCGGAACCACGCCGCGCGGAGACCCTGACTAAGTGAGACGCCTGCTAAATCGCCTTCTTCCGAAATCAATGCGCTCGCAAGCGGTGACCATACCGGTCATTCGCCTGCACGGGACCATTATGGCGGGAGGCAGCCAGTTCCGGCCGAGCCTTTCGCTTGCCTCGACAGCGGGCGTGATCGAAAAGGCGTTCGCCTTTCCCGACGCGCCGGCCGTCGCCATCTCGATCAATTCGCCCGGCGGTTCGCCGGTGCAGTCGCGCCTGATCTACAAGCGCATCCGCGACCTTGCCGTCGAGAAGAACCGTAAGGTATTCGTCTTCATCGAGGACGTCGCTGCATCCGGCGGCTACATGATCGCTGTCGCCGGCGATGAGATCGTCGCCGATCCGTCGTCGATCGTCGGTTCCATCGGCGTGGTTTCGGCCTCTTTCGGCTTTACCGAGCTGATCAAGAAGATCGGCATAGAGCGGCGCGTCTACACCGCCGGCAAGAACAAGGCGACGCTGGACCCGTTCAAGCCGGAAAAGCCGGAAGACATCGAACGCCTGAAGGCGCTGCAGCTTGAAGTCCATGACACCTTTATCGACCTGGTAAAAGAGCGGCGCGGCGCGCGGCTGAAGGATGATCCCGAGCTGTTCACCGGGCTGTTCTGGACCGGAAAAAAGGGCCTGGAACTCGGCTTGGTCGACACGCTGGGCGACATGCGAACGGTGCTCAAGGACCGTTTCGGCGCGAAGACGCGGCTACACCTGATCACGCCGCCGCGCGGTCTTTTCGGGCGCAAGCTCGGCATTTTCGGCTCTTCCGAGCGGCCCGCTGCCGCCGAGATAGCTGCCGCTGCGGCAGGCGGACTCCTCGACGTGGTCGAGGAGCGGGCGCTGTGGAGCCGCTTTGGCCTTTGAAAACGGCGGGCGTTGCGCCTATTGTGAGATAGACCGAACTGAACGCCTGACCGGCCGTCAACAGTGGAGGACGTGAACATGCCGCAGCTCATTTTCTTCGCGCTGGTCGGTGTCGTGGCCTATTTCGGATACCGCTCTTTCCTCAAGGAAGCAGAGCGCGTGACGGCCAAGATTCGCCGCGCCGAGCAGCAAACGGCGAATGGCGCGACCGGCACGCTGGTCAAGGACCCGGAGACCGGCGAATATCGGCTGGCCAAGGATTGACCATCACGATCTTGAATTCAGCGGCCTGTATCGAAGACGCGCCGGCAAAGATAAATCTCGCGCTGCATGTCACCGGGCAGCGTCAGGACGGCTATCATCTCATCGAAAGCCTGGCGGTTTTCTCAAGATACGGCGACCGCGTGACGGTGACAGCAGCCAGAGAAGACAGTTTCTCGGTTGCCGGCCCGTTCGCAGCACAGATTCCGCTCGACGCCGGCAATCTCGCGATGCGCGCGCGCGATGCCTTGCGCAGGACCGTTTCGTCTGAGCGAACAATGCCGGTCGCCATTCTGCTTGAGAAGAACCTTCCGGTCGCCTCCGGTATTGGCGGGGGTTCGAGCGATGCGGCGGCGACCTTGCGGGCGCTGGCGCGACACTGGAACATCAAGGATGATCTCTCGGAACTGGCGCTGAGGCTCGGCGCCGACGTGCCGATGTGCCTTGTCGGCCGGCCGCTTGTGGCAAGCGGCATCGGCGAGATCGTGGAGCCTGTTGCCATGTTTCCGCAACTGCACCTGGTGCTGGTCAACCCGGGAGTAGAGATAGCAACCCCGGATGTATTCCGCGCCCTGCAGAACCGCCAGAATCCACCTTTGCCCCCCCTCCCCGAAGACCGCGGCGTGACGGCTGTGGTAAAATGGCTTGGCAAAACCCGGAACGATTTGGAAGTGCCTGCCAGGGCCGTTGCACCGACGATCGGCGACGCGCTCACGGCACTCGGCGGCGCAGGGGCATTGCTTGCGCGCATGTCTGGCTCGGGCGCCACCTGTTTCGGACTGTTCGAAACGCAAGATGCCGCGCGTCGCGCCGCCGGCAAGATTAGAGACATGGAGCCGGGCTGGTTCGTCGTGGCAACGTCCAGCACGCCTTGACGAGGATCATATGACCCAGGACGCACGCCCCTTCATTCCCGTCAGCATCGCGGTGCTGACGGTCTCAGACAGCCGCACGCTGGCCGAGGACAGGTCCGGCCAGACCTTGGCCGACCGCATCGCCGAGGCTGGCCACGTGCTTGCGGCACGCGAGATCGTCACCGACGATGTCGACAAGATCAGGGAGCGGGTCAGGAGTTGGTCGCAGGATCCGAAGATCGATGTGATCATCACCACCGGCGGCACCGGCTTCACCGGGCGCGACGTAACGCCGGAAGCGCTCGAGCCGATTTTCGAGAAGCGCATGGACGGCTTTTCGGAAGTGTTCCACCGCATTTCCTATGACAAGATCGGCACGTCCACCGTGCAATCGCGCGCCACAGGAGGCGTGCTCAATGCCACCTTCATCTTCGTGCTGCCCGGTTCGCCCGGCGCCTGCCGCGACGCTTGGGACGGCATCCTGAAGCCACAGCTCGATTATCGCCACATGCCCTGCAATTTCGTGGAGATCATGCCGCGCCTCGACGAGCACCTTAAACGGGGCGGCGGCAAGTCGGCCTGATCTTGGGGCCAATCGTCATTCAAAGCGGCGGCGCCACGCGAATCTCCGCCCGCAACCTTTTGGTCGCCAGACCACGCGCGATCGCCTCGGCATTTCCGGCATGGCGCGCGGCTGCCGACACCTGCGCCTTGCGGACGAGCAATCCCTCGCTCAGCGCCCGCCGTGAAGAAAATATCCGTGCCAGGAAAGGCGGCCGATCCGCATGCGAGCGCGAAAAGCGCGCCGGCATCGCCATCAATTCGACATGCTCCAGCACCGCCTCCTCCCAGCCGTCGACCAGGCGCGCACCGGGCTCCAACAACAACAGCCAATCGCTTTTGGCCTCGGCTATGCCCGCGGCGATGCCGCCACTTGCAAGGTAGCGGCAACCGGCCTGGTCGGCGACGCCGTCCGTGCGGTCGGAGGAACCGAGATCGCACACGATGACCTCGCGCACCGCGCCTTCCACTGCCGCGCCCACCAGGGATGCCAGCGTGCGGGCGAGCGCCTCTTCGTGATTCGATGTTTCGATGAGAACAGTCAGCATCGGCGGGGCGAATAGCGCAAATGCCAGCCATGCGCCAGTTACGAGCGTCGCGCCGCGAAAGTTCTTGCTTTGTTCACGTCCGAGTAATAGGAATAGTTTCATGACTCGCGGCGATTCGTTCGGAGCATCGGGCCAGAAATTGAAACCCGGCTTTCGGAGAATCCACGTTGGAAACGAGAAATGGAGCGCTTTTGTGCGTCCTTACGGGCACATGGCGCGCCAATGCGGACGAAAAGTCGATGGAACCGATAACACGCGCAGATGTTGCCGCCTTCAGGAGTGGAGGCGTTGCCATGGCCAATGCGATGATCGAGGAAAGTGGCGTCAGGATCCACGACGAGCGGCGCCGAGGGCGTGCCGCCGGCATCAATCCGAGCGGCAGGTTCGAGCCGGTCACGCGCCATGTCTTCGACGATGGCTGGAGCACCTTCGAAGACTTGCCGCCCTTCAAGACGGAGGTCCAGACGGAAAAGTCGCGCACTATCATCACGCGCAACAATTCGCCCGATATCTCCTTCGATCGATCGATCAACCCTTATCGCGGCTGCGAGCATGGCTGCGTCTATTGCTTCGCGCGTCCGACCCACAGCTATATGGGCATGTCGCCGGGGCTGGATTTCGAATCGAAGCTGTTCGCCAAGCCGGATGCCGCGCGACTGCTCGACAAGGAGTTGTCGAAGGAAGGCTACCAACCGCGCACCATCGCCATCGGAACGAATACCGATCCCTATCAGCCGATAGAGAAGCAGTGGCGCATCATGCGCGAGATTCTGGAGGTTCTGGAGGCGCGCCAGCACCCGGTCGGCATCGTCACGAAGTCGGCCCTGGTGGTGCGCGACATCGACATACTTTCGCGCATGGCCGAACGCGGACTTGCCAAGGTGGCGCTGTCGGTAACGACACTCGACCGCATGCTGGCCCGCACCATGGAGCCGCGGGCCGCAACCCCGACGAAGCGGCTGGAGGCGATCCGGCAGTTGAGCGACGCCGGAATTCCGACATCGGTTATGGTGGCGCCGATCATTCCGGGGCTGACCGATCAGGAGGTCGAGCGCATCCTCGACTCGGCCAAGGCAGCCGGTGCGCGCGAAGCCGGTTACGTCATCCTGCGCCTGCCGCTCGAGGTCAGTCCGATCTTCAAGGATTGGCTGCTGCGGCACTATCCGGATCGCTATCGCCACGTCATGTCGCTGGTTCGCTCGATGCGCGACGGCAAGGACTACGACGCCGAGTGGGGAAAGCGCATGAAAGGTACAGGCCCGTATGCCTGGCAGATCGGACGCCGCTTCGAGATTGCCGCGCGCCGGCTTGGGCTGAATGTCGAAAGGAGGCAACTTCGAACCGACCTGTTCGTCGCTGCGGCCAAGAAGAACGAACAGCTCATGCTGCTCTAGCGTCAGGAGAATTTGCTCGAAATGGTGTGGGGACATCGGCTCGGATGCGCGAAGCAAAGACGCTGACGATATCCACCGTTTTCAAATCCTTTGCGACAAGGCCCTGTTGCGCGGGAGTGTGAAAGCCCAAGGCATCGGGCAATTTTTGGAAATACATGCACTGAACAAATCCATGCACTGAACAAAGTACGCGTCTTTGCGCAATTGATAGCGCGCGGCGCTGACGCGATCCCGTCCGGCCTTTCCCCGACCGCCGACGGTGCCTTCCCGGTCTCCGCCCCTGAAACGGTCGGGAAGGACTTGCGGAGAATCGGGGCCAATGCGAGCATTGCCGCACTATGGCTCGCGCGCGCTCCGATTCTCCGCCCCTCATCGAAATCATCGAAAAGCCCGACTTCTCGATTGAAGCGAGAGCGATGGCGCGCGGACAATGGCCGGTTGCCGGCATGGACGAAGCCGGTCGCGGTCCACTCGCCGGACCGGTGGTCGCGGCGGCGGTCATTTTGAATCCTGCGCGCATTCCAACCGGCCTCGACGATTCCAAGCGGCTCACGCATATCGAGCGCGAGGAGCTTTTTTCAGCGATCCTCGCCACAGCACTTGGCATCTCAATGGCTTCGGTGTGCGCCGAAGGCATAGATCGCAGCGACATCCGCAAGGCGAGCCTCGAAGCGATGCGCAGGGCCCTCCATGGGCTGCCGCTCAAGCCGCAACTGGCGCTTGCCGACGGCCGCGACGTTCCGCCCGGCCTTTGCTGCGAAGGACAGGCGCTGATCAAGGGCGACCAGCGGTCGCAATCGATTGCCGCAGCGTCGATCGTCGCAAAAGTGATGCGCGATCGCATGATGGCGGGGTGCGGGCGTACAGATGCGCGCTATGGATTCGAGTTTCACATGGGCTATGCGACGCCTCGCCATCGGGCGGCGATTACCACCCATGGCGCGGTCGCGCGTTGGCACAGGGTATCTTTCTCCCCGTTCCGGCTCGACGCGCCGGAGATCGACGACGAGTCCTTGCTATAGAGCCGACAAGCGGTTCCCGGCCGTGATTGCTCGACCGCCGGCGCACGAACCGGCTCCTACTCTCGGAAATGCCCTGATCGTACTGCCGCCTCAGATGTTTCGGCACGTCGGATTTCCGAAGCAACCTCGAGCCTTTCAGGTTTTGACGGAAGCGTAACCGGCGTTTGCGATGTAGTTTGCGCATTCGGCGGGTTCGATGGTTGCGACG
>NZ_JBLLVA010000019.1:0-101388 GCF_047739745.1 Borborobacter xinjiangensis
ATTTCCTTGCATGCGATAAGCCACTGATATCGCTGCAAAGTCGCACTTCAAGGTAGAACCCACCCCTGTTACATATCAAAGTCGCATAAGAGATATTATGGAACTTAACACCACCCGCAGACTGCCAGACATTCGATGTTTTCGAAGGCTGGCTGGCAGCTTGCGCCTCCGCCTATTACGCTTGATCGTGCTTGAGCTTTCCTGGCTTAGATGCTGATTACAGATCGATTTCTATCGTCATGCCGTCATAGGCTGGATCGACATTCTGCGGCGTTTCAGCGGCAACGACAGCGTAATCCATTGGTACATGCATATGCGTCAGTATTGCGCGTGTCGGCTTCAGCCTCTCGATCCACTCCAGCGCCTCCGAGAGCGACAGATGAGTCGGGTGCGGTCTGTACTGCAGCGCATCGATCACAAGCACATCGAGATCGTGAAGCCGCTCGGCTGTAGCCGGAGGGAAGTGACTGACGTCGGAGCAATAGGCGAGCGAGCCGATTCGGAAGCCGAGCGATATCATATCGCCATGGATTTGCGGCAATGGTTCGAAGGTGAGGGCGCCCCCCTCTCCTTCAATCACCACGGGATCGGAATGTTCGATTTCGTGAGCCCGTAGTATCGGCGGATAGGAGCTGCCCGCCGGCGTCTCAAAACAATAGCCGAATGCTTCATGAAGCCGATCCAGCGTCGGCTGATCGGCATAGATGTCGATCAACTGCCGTTGCTCCAGCACATAGCCGCGCAAATCGTCAATGCCGTGGATATGGTCGGCATGCGGATGGGTGTAAATCACGCCGTCGAGCCGCTTCACCCCGACCATCAGCATCTGTTCGCGAAAATCCGGTCCTGTGTCGATTACAACGCGCGTTGTCGCACCGTTCGCCGCGATCCGCTCAACAAGGGCGGCCGCCCGCGTCCGCCGGTTCTTGGGATTGGTCGGATCACAATTTCCCCAATCGCCGGTGATACGCGGCGTGCCCGGCGAAGAGCCGCAGCCGAGAATCGTCAGGCGGAGGCGGTCTGTCATTCAGGCGATCTGCCAGCCGGCCGCGGCATCTTCTTGAACAATCGAAAGAAATTGTCGGTGGTGATTGCTGCAATTTCCTCAGCCTCGATACCGATGGCCTCGCCGAGAAACTTGGCGGTTTGCGCGACATAGGCCGGCTCATTGCGCTTGCCGCGAAAAGGCATCGGCGCCAGGAAAGGCGCATCTGTCTCCACGAGCAACCGTTCTCGCGGCACAGCCGCTGCGATCGCCCGCAGTTCGTCCGACTTCTTAAAGGTCAGGATACCGGAAAACGAAATATAGCCGCCAAGTTTCACGCCAGTTTCGGCCAGCCCGCGGCCCGAGGAGAAGCAATGAAGAATGAAGGGGAAGGCGCCCTTCCCCACCTCGTCTTCCAGGATTTCCGCAATGTCGGCGTCGGCATCGCGCGCGTGAATGACAAGTGGCAAGCCAGTCCGGCGTGCGGCGGCGATGTGGGTGCGGAAACTACGGACCTGAGCGTCACGCGGCGCCTTGTCGTAAAAATAGTCGAGACCAGCCTCGCCGATCGCCACCACCTTCGGATGGTCGGAAAGCCTGACCAGATCATCTTCTGTGATGTCCTGCTCTTCGCCGGCATTGTGCGGATGTGTGCCGACGGAGCAATAAACCTCGTCGAATTCCTTTGCGATAGCAAGGACCTGGTCGAATTTTCTCACGCGGGTCGAGATCGTCACCATTCGCTCGACTCCGGCAGCTCGCGCACGCGCGACGATGGCGGCGCGCTCCTCGGCAAAATCCGGAAAATCGAGGTGGCAGTGACTGTCAACCAGCATGTTCGATCAGCCTCAATCCTCCGCCGCAGGCTGCTCGACGTAGCGCGGAAATACCGGTTGAGGCGCGGGCAAGGCGGTGCCCGGTGCTAGGGCATGTTCATCCGCCACGCGATCGAATTCGCGAGCGTCCGCCGGCACGGCCAGCAGGTCGAGCAGCTTTTCCGCCGAGCCGGGAATAAAGGGCTGGCAAAGCAGGGCTACCCGGCGAACCGTCTCGGCCGTCGTGTGCAGGACCGTTTCCATGCGCGCCGGATCGGTTTTCTTGAGTGCCCACGGTTCCTGGCCGGCGAAATAGCGATTGGCCTCGGCAACCACGGAAAAGATCGCGGCAAGTGCAGAATGGATCGCCTGTTGGGACATGGCCTCGCGGGCCGCCGCAAGGGCGGCCTGCGCCTGGTCGAGCATCGCCTTGTCGGCATCCGCCAACGGACCTCGCCTGGGCACCACGCCACCACAGTTCTTGGCGATCATCGAGAGCGAGCGCTGCGCCAGATTGCCAAGATCGTTAGCAAGATCGGCGTTGGTGCGGTTGACGATCGCCTCATGGCTGTAGTTGCCATCCTGGCCGAACGGCACTTCGCGCAATAGGAAGTAGCGCAACTGATCGAGCCCGTAATGGTCGACCAGCGCCAGCGGATCGATGACGTTGCCCACCGATTTCGACATCTTCTCTCCGCGATTGAACACGAAGCCGTGGCCGAAAACACGCTTTGGCAGTTCGATGCCGGCCGACATCAGGAAGGCCGGCCAATAGATTGCGTGGAAACGCGTTATATCCTTGCCGATGACATGGACATCGGCCGGCCAATAGCGCCACCGTTCGGCATTTGTGTCGGGATAGCCCGCAGCGGTGATGTAGTTGGTCAGCGCGTCGACCCAGACATACATGACATGGGCTTCATCGCCCGGAACCGGAATGCCCCAGTCGAAAGTGGTTCTCGAAATCGAAAGGTCCTTCAGACCGGATTTGACGAAGCTGACGATCTCGTTGCGTCGCTCGGGCGGGCCGACGAAATCCGGCCGTTCATCGTAGAGCGCGAGCAAGCGGTCCTGATAGGCTGAGAGCCGGAAGAAATAGCTTGCTTCTTCGACCCATTCGACAGGCGATCCCTGCGGCCCATAACGAATGCCGTCGGGGCGAAGTTCGGTTTCCTCCTCGCCATAATAGGCTTCGTCTCGGACAGAATACCAGCCGGCGTAGCCGCCCTTGTAAATGTCGCCGCTCGCGGCCATTGCCTTCCAGATCGCCTGCGAAGAATCATAGTGGCGCTGCTCGGTGGTGCGGATGAAATCGTCGTTGGAAGCGTTCAGCACCTTGGCCATGCGCTGAAATTCTGCGGCATTTCGGTCCGCCAGTTCGCGCGGCGTGATGCCTTCCTTACGCGCGGTCTGCAGCATCTTGATGCCGTGCTCGTCGGTTCCGGTCAGGAAGAACACGTCCTTGCCGTCGCAGCGCTGAAAGCGGGCAAGCGCATCGGTCGCGATCAGCTCGTAGGCATGTCCGATATGCGGCTTGCCGTTCGGGTAGGAAATAGCCGTCGTCAGATAGAATTTTTCGCGTGCCATGCGGATGCCGTGGAGTTCGAAAGCGGAAGTGTTGCGGTGAGATAACGCATCGGGGAGCCGATTGCCATCCCGGCGTGACGCTGCGCGTCACATTCGCATTGCGTCGTGAATGCGCGCAATCAGCGCCAGTGCATGCTGCTTCTTGTCCAGATTGTACGTCGCCGTGTCGCTTATCGAACTTGTTGCATCCTGCCATGTCCGCGATAGCCGGTCAGCTCGCGCCAGTTCATTCGCTTGTGCGGCTCGGCTTGCCTCCGTGGACAGCATGTCGAGCGCATGGCGGTTGAAGATATCAAACTGCACCTCGCGATCGCGCCCGCTCACCACATCGGCAAGCTTGTGGGCTGCGGCGATATCGAGCTTTGGCGCAGCAACCAGCTTGTCGAGGGCCTCAGCGATCTCCAGTCCGCCGTACTGCGTCAAAAGCATGGCTGTGCGGGCGCTGCCCCCTGCCCGCTCGGCGAGATTGGCGCAGGCTTGGGCGTCCTGCGGCGGCGGTGCGTCGACATCGGCAAGGGCCGCTATCAGGCTGTCCGGGTCGAGCGGTGAAAGACGCACCATCTGGCAGCGCGAGCGTATCGTCGGCAGCAAACGCCCGGGCGAATGCGTGATGAGCATGAACACCGTTCGCGCCGGCGGCTCCTCGAGATTTTTCAGCAGAGCGTTCGCTGCGTTGGTGTTCATATCGTCGGCCGGGTCGACAATCACGACCCGGTAACCACCGTCATGCGACGTCATCGAGAGGAACCGGTTGACTTTCCGGATCTCATCGACGGTCAACATGGTCTTGAACGCTTTGGTCTTGTCGTTCAGCGGCCGCGTCAAATGCAGGATCGCCGGATGCGCGCCGGTCGCGATCTGGCGAAACAGCGACGAAGTCGGGTCTGGCACGGCTAGTTCCCCCGGCGCCGCGGCGTGCGATGGAAACTTCAAGAGATGATGCGCTAGGTGAAAGGCAAGTGTTGCCTTACCGATGCCTTGCGGGCCGGCAAACAGCAGCGCGTGCGGTAGTTTTCCTGCCCTATAGGCTGCAGCCAGCATGTCCACGGCTTCGCGATGGCCAAAAAGGTGCGGATTTTCAGACGGCTCGGGAACCCCGTCGAGCGTGTCATGCTGCTCGGGCGCCATGCGTTCGAACATCATGCTCGCGCACCCCCTCGTTCGTTGGCATGCGCCTCGATCGCCAGGAACACCGCCTCGGTTACCGCGTGCTCAACCATGTCGGCATCGCCAGCGGCGTCGATCACGACGCAGCGCTGCGGCTCGTTCCGGGCGATTTCGAGATAGGAGTCGCGCCTTGCCTGATGGATCGCCAGCGTTTCCTTTTCGAAGCGGTCGGCGGTGCCCTCGCCTCGCCGCTCCGTCGCCCGCTTCAGGCCCTCGGCGGGGTCGATGTCGAATATCAGCGTCAGATCCGGCATCATGCCGTTCAGGGATATGCGTTCGAGCGTGGTCATGAAGGCTTGATCCACCTCACCGCCACCCTGATAGACGCGCCAGGAATCGACGAAACGATCACAAAGCACGATCTCGCCACGCTCTATCGCCGGGCGGATCACCTGCTCGACATGATCCGAGCGCGCTGCGGCAAAGAGGAGCGTTTCCATCCTCGGGCCGAAAATCTCGGCCGCCCCTGATAATATGACGTGGCGTATCGCCTCCGCCCCGGCAGAGCCGCCCGGCTCGCGCGTCACCGTCAGTCGATAGCGTTTCGCGCGAAGCTTTTCCGCCAACCTTTTGATCTGAGTTGACTTTCCAGCTCCTTCCCCGCCTTCGAACGTTATGAAAAGTCCACGCGCCAACCCGTCGCTTCCTTTGCGATCAATCAAAAACGGGATCGCTTCCCGTGGCCGTTCTACGCCCCGGCAGGAAAAAAATCCATTCGAACTATGCCGTTAACGGAGCCAGCCGACCAGCAATTCGCCCACTGCATCGAGCGCCCGTTGATGGAGCGGCCCGAGACCGACGCTTTCAGACGCGTAGAGCGGCGTTTCCTGGCTCAACGTATCGCCGATCATCACCCGCAGCGTGCCTATCTGCGTCCCCTCCTCCACCGGCGCGATGATCGGGCCATCATAAACGACGCGCGCGGTCAGCCGATCGCGGTTGGTGATGGGCAGCAGGATTGAGATCGGCCCCTTGGCTTTCAGTGCCACACCCGACTTGGCACCCCCGTAGACGCCTGCTTCGGCAACGACCTCGTTTTCAGCGAAAAGCTCGGTCTTCCTGAAGGCGCGCATGCCCCATTCCAGTAATTTTCTGGTTTCCTCGGCGCGCTCGCGCTCGCTCGTCATGCCGCTCAGCGCCGCAAAAACCCGCCTGCCGTCGCGGCTGATCGAACCGACGATCGCATAGCCGGATTCCTCGGTGAAACCGGTTTTCAGGCCATCGGCGCCGATGTCCATTGCCAGCAGCGGGTTGCGGTTGCGCTGGGTGATCTTGTTCCAGGTAAAATCCCGCTGCGAATAATATTTGTAGAACTCCGGATAGTTTCGCCAGATGTGAATGGCAAGCTGGACGAGTTCGCGTGCGGTGACGACTTGCCCCTCCGCCGGCAAGCCCGTCGAATTCTTGAACACCGATTCCGGCAGACCGAGTTCGCGGGCGCGTTCGGTCATGAGCGCGGCGAAATTCTCCTCGCTGCCGGCCATTCCTTCGGCAATTATGATGCAGCCGTCATTCGCGGATTGAACGACCACGCCCTGGATCAGGTCCTCAAGTCGTATCGTGGATTTCAATTCGGCAAACATCGTCGATCCGCCGGAACTTGCGCCGCCGGTGCGCCAGGCGTTTTCGCTCACGGCAAACGTGTCATCCAGCGTGTAGCGTCCGGCCTTGATGGCATTGAACACGACTTCCATCGTCATCAGCTTGGCCAGAGACGCCGGTGGAATGGGTTTGTCCGGCTCCTTGGAAAACAGGATCGAGCCGGTTTCGGCATCGACCATGAAGGCTTCCTTGGCCTTGGTTTCGAACAGTTGCGCCTGTGCCGGAAGCGCTTGCGCCAACGTGAGCGCCATTCCCAGAAACGCCACGCACGAGAATGTCCGAGAAAACATCAGTACCCCTGCCCGCTCACTTCGCCGTCCGCACGACGAATGGAGGTTATCAGGATGTCGTGCGCTCGATCAATATTATCAGCCGCCTGAACGCGCCCATGCAGGTGCGATTCCTGAGATCAGTTGCGAATAGTCATCGCATCCGGCGCGCCGTTCGACCAGGCGGCCTGCAGCATGTCGTCCAGCCCGGTGCGTCCGTCATCATAAAGATTGACGGTATAAAGCATCGCGCCGTCGATTTCTGTTTTCTCAACCGTCAGCCGGCCAAGCGCCGACAGCCGATCCGCCACGCGCCGCGCATCCGCCTCGCCGTCGAATGTGCCGACGGCAATATAGGATGCCGGCTGTCCGCTCGTTGCGAGGTCGGGATTGAAACGCTTCCAGGACTGCGCGACCTGCGTGGCCGACATGCGCTCGCCGTCCAGCGCGGAAAACGCCGCGGTCGCTCCGCTGACACGCTCGTCAGCGTAGGACATCGTGGCAAGAGCCAGTTGCGTTGGCATCGCTTCGTTTGCCGGCCGCTCGGGTACGAGCGGACCGAAATCAGGCAGGGCGAAGTCCCCAAACGCGACCATGCCGGCGCTGGGTATTGGGGCGGCATCCGGCGTAGCCGATGGGAACGGAATTGCCGCAGGCACGACATTGATGCTGGGCGTTGGTCCGTTCATGGCAATCATCACGCCGGTCGGCAATCCGTCGGAGGGATCGGGTGCGCGATTGCCGGACCGGTAAGAAGCCATGAGATACTGGTCGTCATGGCCGTCAAGCGGCGCGCGGCCCACATATTCGACCTGAACCTTCGCCGTTCCGCTGTGCGTATAATCAAGCATTTCGGCTGCCCGCTTCGACAGATCGATCAGGCGTCCATGCGAGTACGGTCCACGGTCGTTGACGCGCACGATTACCGAGCTTCCGTTCTCCAGATTGGTGACCCGGGCGTAACTTGGCAGCGGCATCGTCGGATGCGCGGCCGTCAGATGCGTCATGTCGTAGATTTCACCGTTGGCTGTAAGACGGCCATGAAACGCGTCTCCATACCAGGAGGCGGCGCCAACCTTTTTGTAGTTCGGGTCTTCCTTGGGATAGTACATTTTCCCCGCGACCTTATAGGGTCGACCAAGCTGGTCGCGGCCGCCGCCTCGCTTAAGATTCGTTCGAGCGGTGGTCACGCGCGGACTGGCTTTCACGCCATATTCCGATTCAGCGAAATATTCCTTCGAGCGCTTCTTGGCTACGGAGGACGTCGGCGTCGTGGATGAACAGGCACCAAGGACCGCGGCAGACAGCGCAAAAACGGTAATGGTGGAAACGCGGCGCAAGCGCCAGCGTGCCAAGATCAACATTCTCGATTGTCCCCTGACGACCCGCAAAATCACACAAAATACGTAGCCGAATGCAGAAAAACTGCATTACCACCCGCCAAACGAATCCTTTCTAGGCAGGAATTGATTAGCACGCTATTAACCGATTGTGTTCGGAAACGGGCGATATTGTGACGCTAGGCTTCCTTTGAACGCCTTCTGCCGATAGCGACGGCAAGTATCAAGCGAAAAGGCGCACGAAAAAAATCAGGCTCATGACGGCGCCGACCGCGATAACGATGCCGCGAACGACCTGTTTTGGCAGGGCTCTTGCCAGGGGTGCGCCGGCATAGCCGCCGACGATCGCAGCCGCCATCATGACCAGCGCCTGTGGCCACGCGACAATGCCGGCAGCGGCGAATGTCACGACCGAAATCGCCGAAAGCACGAGAGACAGCCCGTTTTTCAGGCCGTTCATCACATTGAGATCACGCATTCCCCAAAGCGAAAACAGGGCGAGGAGAACGATGCCCAGGCCGCCGTTGAAATAGCCGCCATAGATGGAAACCAAGACCTGACCGACCGTACCCTGCGGGCGAATGCCAAATCGGCTTTGACGCGCCCATAGCTGAATCCGCTCGCCGAAGGCAAATGCCATTGTCGCCGCCAGGAGCAGAAACGGCACGATGATGGAAAATGCCTCGTTCGATGACACGAGCAGCAGCAGAGAGCCGATCAGCCCTCCAATCAAGGTCAGAACGACGATCTTTACGAGGGCCGGACGTTCGAACGCCTCGAGTTCGCGGCGGAAACCGAGTGCCCCGCCAATATAGCCCGGAAAAACGGACACCGTGCTCGTAGCATTCGCCGCCACCGGCGGTATGCCAGCAAAGACGAGCGCTGGAAACGTGAGAAATGTGCCGCCGCCGGCAATCGTGTTGAGAATACCCGCAAGAAAGGCGGCAGGGATGAGAACGAGATAGTCGAGCATGATCGGCACTGCAGTTTGAATTATTGGCCCGAACCGAAGCGGTTGCGGGAAAGTCATGGAGCTTATGGCATCGGTCGCGGCAAATTGGAAATTCACGTCGCGGCTTCTTGAGCGGCAAAGGCGCAAAATCGCGATGGCGATCAGCGACGGCGTCACTCCGAAAAACCTAGGGAACGGACCTCTTCTGTGAATTTTATCTGCCGGCCCGCGCATCCGATGGCCGTCGGTGCTATGCCTGCTGAAGCGCAACAGGCGGAGCGATTTGCATGACCATCGGCATCGATCTGGGAACAAGCGCCGGCGGCAAGTCGGCCGTCGTCGATCTGGAGGAGCTGCTCGCCACCCGTTTGCTGGTCCAGGGAAATTCCGGTTCCGGAAAATCGCATCTGTTGCGCAGGCTCATGGAACAGTCTGCCCCATGGGTGCAGCAATGCGTTATCGACCCGGAGGGCGATTTCGTCACATTGGCTGACAAGTTCGGCCATGTGGTTGTCGATGCCGCCAGAACCGAAACCGAATTGACCCGGATCGCGGCCCGTATCCGCCAGCACCGCGTTTCGGTTGTGCTGAACCTGGAAGGACTTGATGTCGAGCAGCAGATGCGTGCCGCGGCTGCCCTGCTCGGGGGCATGTTCGATGCCGACCGTGATCACTGGTATCCAGTGCTGGTCGTGGTGGACGAGGCCCAGCTTTTTGCGCCGGCTGCGGCTGGCGATGTTTCGGACGAGGCCCGAAAGCTGTCGCTTGGCGCCATGACCAATCTGATGTGCCGTGGCCGCAAGCGCGGGCTTGCGGGGGTGATCGCCACGCAGCGCCTTGCCAAGCTCGCCAAGAATGTCGCCGCCGAAGCCTCGAACTTCCTTATGGGGCGCACCTTCCTCGACATCGATATGGCGCGCGCCGCCGATTTGCTAGGGATGGATCGCCGGCAAGCGGAGCAATTCCGCGATCTGGAACGCGGAAAATTCGTGGCGCTGGGTCCGGCTATTTCGCGCAGGCCGCTTCCTGTTTCGATCGGCCCGGTCGAGACGTCGGCGCGCTCAGTCAGTCCCAAGCTGATGCCCCTGCCCGAAACGGTACAGGAGGATGCCGCCGAACTGATATTCAAGGTGGACCCTGTCGAGTTGCGTCAACCGGTCCGTCGTGCGCCCCCGCCGCCGCCGACCGCCGACATCCTCACACAACTCGCTAAAGCGCGGTCGGAACAGAGCCCTGCCGAGCCGCTTTCGCTCTTTCCCGAAATCGACCAGGCGGAGCGGGATGCGGCGCTCGATGCGGTGCTGCGTGAAATTCTGGACGATCCGGATGCCGCATTCCGCTCGGTTGCGGTGCTATACCAGGATTTTCTCGTTCGTTGCCGCATCCACCGGGTGCCGGGCACAGCTCTCGACCTTGCCGCGTTCAAGCGGCGCCTGGCGATCGCGCGTGCAGACGTGGACGAGGAAATTGCCGGCGGCGACGCTTGGCAGCAGGCGTTGGCAATGTCGGAGAGCCTCACGGACGACATCCAGGGCGTATTTCTGGTTGTCGCGCAGGCGGCGGTCTCCGGGGCGCCCTGCCCTTCCGATCTGACCCTTGCCCGCGCATACGGAACGCATTCGCTGGGGCGGGCGCGCCGGCTGCTTGCCTATTTCGAAGAGCGCGGCCTGCTGGTTACGCGCACGGATTTTCACGGAATGCGCATCGTTGTCTTTCCGGAAATCGGCGCCGAAACCGCGCCTGGCGATCCGAATGCGCCGGATGAGATGGAGAGCCGCGAGGCGGCGGAATAGTCGAAGCGGTTGTGCCGCGAATAAGTTGACGTCGCACCAACGCGGCTATAAATCGGCTCGGAGCCTCGTAGTTGCAAAGTGAGTGCCACGCCTGTTTCGGGCATTTTTGGCGGCGGAACTCGCGCGGAAACAGCTCATTGGAGGGATGGCCGAGCGGTTTAAGGCACCGGTCTTGAAAACCGGCGTGGCAGCGATGTCACCGTGGGTTCGAATCCCACTCCCTCCGCCATCATTTACATCAATTATGTAATCGCTGCGCTATTTCTAGATGCCGAAGAATTAATCAGGTTTCAGTCTCTGTACCGACTTCGACAAACAAGTCGACATCAACGCCGGGCGCGACTAGACGAAAACTAGGGTCGAGAATTCGGCTTTTGAGGGTGGCGGCCATTATGGGTCAAAGTTGCTGACCCGGTGAACGTCCGCTATGAGGGCGCCAAGTTGAGGATGCAAGGCCGATTTGAGTCAAATCACATCGATGCCCGTGCCGATCCGAACGTCCGCTCTTGAAGAACCGCAGCCTGAAATTGCCAGTCGCATTCGACCTCAAACTGGAACGGCTGTAGGCTCCATCGGGTGGTGGTAAACGGCCATTCGTTGCGCTCGCCTGTGGAATGCCAGCGCTCTACGCCAGCAGGGCCGCCGGCGGCGTCCAGAAAGACAGGCGGCTCAGCTGATCCTACTTGGCCAGCGTGTTCTTGTAGATGACACCGTCCTTCATAATGATCTTAAAGTTGTTGCCCGGGTCGGCCACCAGGTCGATGTTCTCTAGCGGATTGCCTTCAACGAGCAAGAGATCGGCAAGCGCGCCTTCCTCAACTACGCCGAGCTTTCCCGGATAGGGATTGCGCTTGCCGGAGAGCGCCAGCAATTCGGCATTGGTCCCGGTCGCCATGGCGAGCGCTTCGGCGGGGGTGTACCAGCGTACCAGCGAGGCCAGGATCGCCCCTTGTTGTCGCGCCATCGCGCGCGAGAACAGGACATCCGTTCCCCACGCCGTCTTGATCTTGTGCTTCTTCGCCAGTTCGTAGGTCCTATCGATGCCGGGCCAAACCTCGTCGGCCTTGGCCCGCTCGACCGAGCCCTCCGGCAGGCCTGTCCTCATCATTTCGTGAAGCGGCTGCAGGCTCAGCCAAACGCCCTTTTCCGCGATCAGCTTGGCGTCGGCCTCGTTCATGAGGAAGCCGTGCTCGATGCTCTTCACGCCGGCGTCAATGGCCATTTCGACCGCTTCCGGCGTGAAGGCGTGCGCGGCGACGTAGGTGCCCCAATTCTCGGCAATTTCGACGGCTGCCCGCAATTCGGGCGCGGTGAAGGTGGTGACGTCGAGCGGGCTGTGGGGCGACGACACGCCGCCGCCCGCCGTCACCTTCAGCAGCACGGCCCCTTGCATGAACTGCTCGCGGGCACGCAAGCGTACCTCGTCGGGGCTGTCGACGACTATGCTGCCGCCGCTTGTCTCCATGGGGGTCAACGGGCCGCCGACCGTCCGCGGCAGGTCGCTAAGCTGGCGGAAATCGCCGTGCCCGCTGGTCACGGTAATCATGGCGCCGGCGGGATAGATGCGCGGCCCATTGACGAGGCCCTGATCGATTGCACGCTTGAGACCGAAAGCCGGCCCGCCGACGTCGCGAACGGTGGTGAAGCCGCGCATCAGCGTATCCTCGGCCTCGTCGCCGGCGGCGAGATTGGCGAAGCCGATGTCGCCCATCGCCTCCGCCGGGGTGGACGCGATCAGCATCGCATGCCAGTGCGCATCGATCAGCCCAGGCATCAGCGTCCGCCCGTTACCGGCTATGCGCTCTGCGCCTTCGGCCTCGACGGGAACCGTGGAGATGCGCTCGATCACATTGCCCTTGACCAGGACGTTCGAGGGAGCCGAGAGAGCAGCTCCTTTTCCATCGAAGATGCGGACGTTTTCGAAAAGCACGTCGTCGGCTTTCGCTGTGGCGCAGAATCCGAGCACAAGAGCTGCCGCAAGCATTTCTCTGCCAGCGCGCAACGTGAAAACCGGGCGCGCAAGAAAGATCGCCGCCGCGGCGCAGGACACGACGTGCGCCACAACCTTGCCTTCCGCCAGCTTCTGCAATCTGAAGGATTGGTGACCCATGATGATTACCCCGCTTCAGGAGGAGAGGTGACACGGCGCAAGGACAAGTTGTAGCTTGTACGGCCCGGCGTCAAGAAGGGTTCCAGACCGGTCTCTTTAAGCGCAATAGCCGGTCGAAATTCAGGCCGATCGCGGTGATATCAGGGCTAGCAGCGGAAGACTTGCCTAACGAAGCGTGCGAACGATTCCGACGAAGCGTCGCCTACGGGTCTTGAGTGTAAAAAGACGGCCGGGGGACTGCCGCCTTTTTGGTCATCGAAGGAATGGCCGCGCGAAATAACGGCCGCGCAAGGCCAACGGAACCGTTCCACAGGCAGCATCGTTTTTACCAAATCACCAAACCTGGTCGATCAACCTTACCGTAGGGAGGGTTTCATGCGCATTGCAATGACAACTGCGATAGTCCTGTCGCTGGCATCCCCGGTGCTGGCGGACTGTGGCGAGGAGCTTTCGAAGCTCGAGCAAGCGGCCGTGACCGCAGAAACAGGAGCGAGCACCGAAATGCCCGCAACCAAACACCAGGAGGAGGTGCTGTCCGGCAAACAACAGACCGAGAGCAAGGAAACAACGGGCGCAATCTCCGGCGAAGTGGAAGCGGTTTCACCGCACCAGAAGCAGGTGACTGGTGAAGCCGCCGACAAGAGCGGCGACATCGGCCAGATGATGGCAGACGCCCGCAGGTTGGCCGATGCCGGCGATGAGCAAGGATGCATGAGCAAGGTGGGCGAACTGAAAGACGCAATGGGGATCAAATGAGGCTAGCGCCGACCTGAGGAGGCCCGCGCCTCATGCGACGCGGGCCATGGTTTGGCTCATCGATAACTAATCTTAGGCAATTGCTTGACCAGTTCAGATGTACCATTCGTCCGCCGTTGCTTAAACGCTAGTACTTCTTTGAATTTAGCGGATTACGCGGTTATCGGGAGCTGAGTTCTTCCCGTCGCCATCGCCAATGCCAAACCCAAAAGCCGGAGCCTGATCACTTGACGTGGCCCGATGCGGCGCGCTACGGCGTTGGCGGGCGACCGAAGCGCGAGGGTGCCGACAAATGGAAATTTTTACCGCTGCGGGCTTTGCGGCGCTTTTGCAGGTCATTGCAATCGATCTGGTTCTTGCGGGTGACAATGCCATAGTCATCGGTCTCGCGGCCGCGGGCCTGCCCGCCGAACAGCGGAAGAAAGCGATCCTTATCGGTGTTCTAGCCGCGACGGCGCTTCGCATCGTTTTCGCCCTTCTTACGGTTCAGCTGCTGCAGATCCTCGGGCTTCTGCTCATGGGCGGCATTCTGTTGCTCTGGGTCTGCTGGAAGATGTGGCGCGAACTGCGCGTCTCGAAAGCCGAAGAAGATGCCGCCCAAGCGGCGCTGGATGATGCTGGCCTCAACGGGAATGGCAAAGCCGGCGCACCACGAAAGACCTTGCGCCAGGCCGCGATTCAGATCGTCGTAGCCGACGTTTCGATGTCGCTGGACAATGTGCTGGCTGTCGCGGGCGCCGCGCGCGACCATATGACGGTCCTGGTCATAGGACTGGTCCTGTCGATCGCACTGATGGGCCTCGCCGCCAGTTTCATCGCCAGATTGCTCCACCGCTATCCGTGGATCGCCTATCTCGGCCTTGCGATCATTCTCTACGTCGCGCTCGACATGATCTATCGAGGATATCTGGAGATTGCTCCCTACCTGGTGGGAACTGTGTAGTAGGGGAACTCGGCGGGTTCGATCCTTCGGGCCTGCCTGCTTCAGATAAGCGAATCCGTCCACGCGACGATCTCGATTGCCGCCTTGCCGAAAGCATCGTCCAAGGCTCGGATATAGGCGTCGTTCCCGCTGCCGGATACCGGCGCGCTTGCCGCAAAGCTGCGCGAGGCGCGAACCACGCCGTTGCGATCATTGAGCAGGCGAACGAACAGCTCGATATTCGCACGCCGGCCGCCGTCGACGCGGATTTCGAATGCGCGGATTTCGGCGATCACCTGATAGTCGATCGCCAGCCCCTCACCCGGCTTGCCGACGCCGGCAAAGCTGCCCGAACGCTGGAACGTCTCGGCAAGGCGAGCCTGGACGATGCGCGGCAGGCGGTCGGCCCATTGAGCGCCTTTCAAATATTGGATGACACCGGGGGCCGGTGCGATGACGATATTCTCGCCGTCGAGTGCCTTCAGCGCGGACGGTTCGGCAATCAGGATCTGCCTGGGGTTGCGTGCCGCTCTTTGATCTGCGGAAGGAGCGGACAATTCATAGGTATCGAGCGGGGCCGGGCCGCCACCGGGGAAGAGCGCACAGCCTGAAAGCCCCAGCGCGAGAATCGCCGAACCGGCCATCAGTCTCAGTGCCTTCATCGTTGAACCTGCCTGCAAGGTGAAGCGGACCGCTGCGAATCGATCTGACCGCGCCGAAAGCCGGGATTTTTCGGAGATTCTTGCCAGCGTCAACGCCTCACCCGCCCATCATATTGGCGCACGGTGCCCTCCCCGCCGGTGATGATGCGTTGTGGGTTGCGTTCCAGATCGGTGATTGCCTGTTCGATCCGGTTAATCGAACGCCGGCTGTCGCGCACCAGCGATTCGACGTCGCGCAGGCCCTGACTGGAAAATCGCGCCAGACCGTCGGTAATGGTGGCAAGGCGTGAATTCAGCGTATCGGCGACTTTGCGAAAGGCTTCAAGAGTCTCGCTGGCGTCCGCCATCAAGCCTTCCGCCTCGCCCGACCCGAGAAGCTTGTCGACCTTGGCCAGAACACCGTCCACGCGCACCGACGCGGCGTTGAGACGTTCGGCAAGCTGCGCCGCATCGCTTATCATCTGGTCGATGTCGTCCGAGCGTTCGCCAAATTTCTCGGTCACCTTGGCGACATCCGCGGCCGCCGCTCTCGCATCTCGCGAGGCGATGTCGATATTGGCCAGCGTATCGCGAACCCTGGCTGGATCGACGCCGTCGAGAACTTTGTCGACCTTGCTCAGCGTGCCGCTGGTTCGTTGAGCAAAATCGTTGATGGAACTTACCGCCTTGTCGACACCGGCGATGGTCCCCTCGAACTGTTTGCTCGTCTCGGCAAGGTCCTTGGTAAACTTGTCGATGTTGGCGACAATGGTCGTTACCTTGTCCTTGTCCACCGCCTTCAGGATATCCTCGGCTGCTCGCAACGTGCCATCGAGCTTGCCGGACACGCCGGAGAGTTCCTCGGCCAGGCTCGAGACACTGTCCAGGAACTTGTCGATGCCATCCGCATTCCGGCCAAGCGCATCGGAAAACTTCTGCGCGTTGGTGACGGTTTGCGTCAGCGGCCCGCGCACATCCTGGGTAAAGCCCTCCAGTTGGGTCAGTACATTGTCGGCGCGTTGAAAAATGTCCTGCGCGGTCTGAAGAAGGTTGGTGACGGCCGAGGGGTTTGCCGTGATCTCGGCAATGCGACCGGCTGCTTCGGCTTCTTCGAGCAGGTTCGCTTCCTTTGGGTCAGCCCCCTTCAGCTCGATATTGGCCTGCCCGGTCAGGCCGGCCAAACCGATGTCGGCCTGCGTCGACTTGGTGATGGGCGTCAGCCGGTCTACTTCGGTATCGGCAATCGCAACCCTAGGGTTGTCGACGTCGATGAACACGCGGCGCACATCGCCGACTTTCACGCCGTTGAAAAGCACCGCGCTGCCGCGCCCGAGACCTGATGCCGATCCGGGAATGCGCACGCGCAGCGTCACCGTCTCTCCCCTGTCGCCGATGGCCGCCGTCCAATAGACAAAGGCAAAAGCCGCGAGGATCGCAACGAGCGTGAATATTCCGACGATTACGTAGTTGGCTCTGGTTTCCATTCCGGGCTTAATTCTGTTCTCTTGCAGACAAATCGATCTGCCGCGCGCGCTTACCGCGAAAGTATGATTTTACCCATGGTTCTTCACTGGCAAGCATGTTTTCAATCGTGCCTTCGACGAGCACCCTTTTCTTGCCAAGTACGGCAATTCGGTCACACACTGCAAAGAGACTGTCGAGATCGTGAGTAACCATGTAGACGGTCAGGCCCATGGTGTCGCGCAGCTTGGCCACCAGCTCGTCGAAGTCGGCCGCGCCTATGGGATCGAGACCGGATGTCGGCTCGTCCAGAAACACGATGTCCGGGTCAAGCGCCAAAGCCCGTGCCAGGGCGGCGCGCTTGATCATTCCGCCCGACAGCTCGGATGGAAATTTGCTCGCGGCATCGCGTGGCAAGCCGACAAGCTCGATCTTGAGCAGCGCGAGTTCGTCCATCAGGCGCTGCGGCAGATCGAGATATTCGCGCATCGGCACCTGCACGTTTTCAAGAACGGTCAGCGCCGAAAACAGCGCGCCATGCTGGAAAAGCACGCCGAGCCGCATATCGAGCCGCATGCGCTCGAGGTCACTTGCCTGGTCGACATCGACACCGAACAATTCGATGGTGCCGGAGCGCTTCTGGTTGAGGCCGAGCACGGTCCTGAGCAGCACGGATTTGCCGGAGCCGGAAGCTCCTACGAAGCCCAGTATCTCGCCGCGCCTGATGTCCAGCGAAAGGTCTTTGAGAACGATGTTGTCGCCAAAGCCCACGGTGATGTTGCGCACAGACAAAACGACATCGTGATGCTCTCGCCGAGCAGCTCCGTTCGGTTCGATTTCGCCGACGGCAGCCATGCCTAAAAGCCTATCGCAGCGAAGAATATGGCAAACAGACCATCGAGGATGACCACGACGAAGATCGATTTCACCACCGATGCCGTCACCCTGCGGCCAAGCGATTCTGCGCTGCCGCCGACCTTGAGCCCTTCGACCGAGGCCAGAATGCCTATGATCATCGCCATGAACGGCGCCTTGATCAGGCCGGCAAAGATCGTGCCGAGATCGATGCTGACCCGTAGACGGTCGATGAAAGTGGTATAGGCGATGTCGGAGTAGAGATACGAGACGACGATGGCACCGCCAAGTGCGGCGAAATTGGCGGCGATCGTCAAGCAGGGCAAGGCAATCACCAGTGCCACCAGACGCGGGAAAACCAGCACGCCGACGGGATTGAGGCCGATCACCTTGAGAGCGTCGACCTCCTCGCGCATTTTCATCGATCCGATTTCGGCGGTGATCGCGCTGCCCGAACGGCCCGCGACCATGATCGCCGTCATCAGCACGCCGAGCTCGCGCAGCACCAGAATGCCGACGAGATCGACGACGAAAATCTCCGCTCCGAAATAGCGGAGCTGGAAAGCGCCTTGCTGGGCGACGATGGCGCCGACGATGGCCG
This sequence comes from Borborobacter xinjiangensis, assembly GCF_047739745.1. Lineage (NCBI taxonomy): Bacteria > Pseudomonadati > Pseudomonadota > Alphaproteobacteria > Hyphomicrobiales > Phyllobacteriaceae > Borborobacter > Borborobacter xinjiangensis. The sequence goes on from NZ_JBLLVA010000019.1 coordinate 17,857, forward strand.
ACATCAGCACCACCACCGGAATGGCGCCCACCCCCATTCGGTCGATCTGGTGGAAGATCGCTGCCATGTTCACGCCATGGCCGCGACCGAGCTTCATCTGAGCGCCGCGGATTGTTGAGCCCAGTATGTTCATGGCTGCCAGGAAATCGTCGCGCATTGCATAGACGCCGCGCCCGATTTTCTCGAGAATGACGATAAGTAGACCTGGCTTGGGCGAAGCCTCGCTTTCTTCGCTGCGGCGGGATGCCTCCTGCACTGCGTCCAGCAAAATGGAGGCGGCTTCGCTTGGTCCCTCGAGCCGCACCTCGATGCCTTGCGCCTGGCCACTCGCAATCAGCCGCTCGACAAGCCAGGCGCCGGCCGTGTCGATCCTGCTGATGCCGGACAGGTCGAGCACGACTGCATCCGCACCCTGCCCGAGATCGATGCCCCGCATCTCGTCATCGATCAGCGCGACGGTCTGGGTGGTCCAGGCACCGGACAGAGCGTAGCATGGCACGCCGTCACGCTTCGCCTCCGTGATAAGTGGAGACGCTTCGCCGGCACCGTCTTCATCCCTGTCGGCATTGATCAACATGGCGACCTGTCTTATCCGCTCAGGTTGCGCCTGTCACTTTTGCACGCCGGCGCGAAGCGCGGATTGGAGAAGAAAATCATGTCGCGTGTCCTTTCGGTCAATGCCGAGCGCTACCCGATCGCCGGGACCTTCTCATCTCACCCGGATCGAAGACCGAGGCGGAAGTATTCACGATCGAGATACGCGAAGGTTCCAACTCCGGCGGTGGCGAGTGCGTTCCTTTTCGGCGTCATGGCGAACCATCGAAAGCGTGCGTGGCGATAGAGGCGGGCCGCCAACCACCGCTTTGGGGCTGATCATGCCTCGTCGGCGGTTGCAGTCCGCGCCCGCCCGGCAGTAGGTTGATTAGACAAGTTGGAGGATAAAATGGATCTCGGCATTCGTGGAAAGAACGCAATCGTCTGCGCGTCGAGCCGGGGACTCGGCCGCGGTTGCGCACTGGCGCTGGCGGAGGCTGGATGCAACCTCGTCGTCAACGGTCGGGACGCGGCGGTGTTGGCTAGAACGGCCGCCGAGATTCGCGACCGGTTCGGCGTCGAGGTTACCGAGATCGCCGGCGACGTCTCCGACCCGATAGTGCAGAAGGATCTGCTGGCGGCTGCGCCAGCGCCCGATATCCTGGTCAACAATAATGGCGGCCCGCCGTTTCGTGAGTTCCGTCAGCTTGATCGCCAGAAAATGCTAGACGGCGTCACCAACAACATGATTACACCGATCGAGCTTATCCAGGCGGTTATTGACGGCATGGCGGAGCGCGGCTTCGGGCGCATCGTCAACATCACCTCCCTTTCCGTCTACGTGCCGATCTCGGGTCTTGATCTGTCGTCAGGCGCACGTGCCGGGCTGACATCATTCCTGGCGGGAGTGGCGCGCACGGTCGCTCACCGAAACGTCACCATCAACAATCTGCTGCCCGGCAAGCTCGACACCGATCGGCTGCGGGGCGGATTGAAGCCCGGCGAGATCGAACCGGAGCAGGCCGCGCGCGAGCGTAAGGCCCGAATCAGTGCCGATATTCCCGCCAAGCGGCTCGGCACGCCGGAGGAATTCGGCCAGATTTGCGCTTTTCTGTGCTCTGTTCATGCCGGATATCTGACCGGGCAGAACATTCCGGTCGATGGCGGGCTCTACGTCAGCGCATTCTGACCGGCCGCGTTCGGGCACGTACAATCTGCCACCTTAAACCTCGAATTCTCGACACGTCATGCTAGAACGTGAACGAAACATTCGATGCGGGATAGGCAGCCAAAAATGGATACAGAAAAACAAGGTGCGGCGCGCTCGGACCTCAATGAGGCGGCGCTGTTTTTTCACAAATATCCGGCGCCGGGGAAGCTGGAAATCCAGGCGACGAAGCCGCTGGGCAACCAGCGCGACCTGGCGCTTGCCTATTCGCCCGGTGTAGCGGCGCCCTGCCTGGCAATCCGCGACGATCCGGCGACCGCAGCCGATTATACTGCCCGTTCCAACCTCGTCGGCGTGGTCTCCAACGGCACTGCCGTCCTCGGCCTCGGAAATATCGGTCCGCTCGCCTCCAAGCCGGTGATGGAAGGCAAGGCCGTTCTGTTCAAGAAGTTCGCCGGCATTGATGTCTTCGACATCGAGATCGAGGCAGAAGGCATCGACCTGATGGTGGACACCATCGCAGCGCTGGAACCGACCTTCGGCGGCATCAACCTCGAGGATATCAAAGCGCCTGAATGTTTCGAGGTGGAGGAGCGGCTGAAGGCGCGAATGGCGATCCCGGTTTTCCACGACGATCAGCATGGCACGGCAATTATCGTCGCCGCGGCGGTGCTCAATAGCCTCGAGGTTGCCGGCAAGAAGATCGAAGAGGTCAAGATCGTCACTTCCGGTGCCGGGGCTGCTGCGCTCGCCTGCCTCAATCTGCTCGTGTCGCTCGGCGCCAAGGTAGAGAACATCTGGGTCACAGACCGTTTCGGCGTCGCCTACAAAGGCCGACAGGACGAGATGGATCGCTGGAAAGACCCTTACGTCAAGGATACCAACGCGCGCACTCTGGCAGATGTGATCGGCGGAACCGATGTGTTCCTGGGGCTTTCGGCGGCCGGCGTGCTTAAGCCGGAGCTTCTTCAGCACATGGCGGAAAAACCGCTGATCCTGGCATTGGCCAATCCGACGCCCGAGATCATGCCGGAGGTGGCGCGCGCGGCGCGGCCGGACGCAATGATCTGCACTGGCAGATCGGATTTTCCCAATCAGGTCAACAACGTAATCTGCTTTCCTTACATATTTCGCGGGGCGCTGGATTGCGGCGCCAGTGCCATCAACGAGGAGATGAAGGTGGCGGCCGTGCGTGCCATTGCTGCTCTGGCGCGCGAAGAGCCGTCAGATGTCGCCGCCCGCGCCTACTCGGAGGACACGCCGACTTTCGGCCCGGAATTCCTGATCCCCTCGCCTTTCGACCCGCGCCTGATCCTCAGGATCGCGCCGGCCGTTGCCAAGGCCGCATGCGATACCGGTGTTGCAACTCGGCCGATCAGCGATTTCCCGGCCTATATCGACAAGCTCAATCGCTTCGTCTTCCGCTCCGGCCTGGTGATGAAGCCAGTCTTCTCGGTTGCAAGGACTTCGACTGCCAAGCGCGTCATCTTTGCCGATGGCGAGGACGAGCGCGTTCTGCGCGCCGCCCAGGTGGTTCTCGACGAGGGTATTGCCGAACCGATCCTGATCGGACGGCCCAATGTCATCGACGTGCGGCTGCGGCGCTACGGCCTGCGCATTCGGCCAGGCACCGATTTCGGGCTGATCAATCCGGAAGACGACCCGCGTTACCGCGACTATGTCGACCTGCTTATCGAGCTTGGCGGGCGGCGCGGCATCACCCAGGAGGCGGCCCGTACCATGGTGCGCACCGATACCACGGTGATCGCCGCGCTGGCCCTGCGCCGCGGCGATGCCGATTGCATGCTTTGCGGCCTGGAGGGGCGGTTTGCCCGGCATCTGCGCAACGTCAAGTTGATCATCGGACCGCGCGCCGGCATCAAGGACCGCGACCTGTCGACATTGTCGATGCTGATTTCCTCGCGCGGTATAAGCTTTTTCACCGATACCTATGTGACCGTCGATCCGACAGCGGAAGAAATAGCGGAGATGACGGTACTGGCTGCCGAAGAAATCCGGCGCTTCGGCATGGAGCCGAAGGCCGCACTTCTGTCGCACTCGAATTTCGGCTCGCATGATTCGCCCAGCGCCACGAAAATGCGGGAGGCAGCCGCCATATTGAAGCGAATTGCCCCCGATCTGCAAAGCGACGGTGAAATGCATGGCGATTCCGCCCTGTCCGAGCAATTGCGGCAGCGGGTCTATCCGCATTCCGGGTTGAAGGGCGAAGCGAACCTTCTCGTCTTCCCCAATCTCGACTCGGCCAACATCACCTTGACCACTGTCAAGCAGATGACCGACGCACTGCATGTCGGGCCGATTTTGCTCGGAGTGGAACAACCGGCGCATATACTCACGCCGTCCGTGACATCGCGCGGCGTGGTCAACATGACCGCGCTCGCTGTCGCCGAGGCAGCTCAAAAGGCTCAGGCGACACTGGCAAATCCGGCATGAAATTTCGGGCGCAAGGAAACGCTTAACCCGATCATCGTAGAACACTCCTGCCTTTCACCCGATCCATCTGAAAGGCAGGAGAGCAGATGCCTAGTCGATCAAGGAAGCTGGCAAGCACCGCAGCGTTGTGTCTCGTCGCGATGGGAAGTCTCCCCGCGCTTGCCGATCCTCGTCCGTGCAGCCAGCTTGAGGCGTCGGCGAGTTCAGTCATCGCCGGCTGCGCTACAACGGCGAATTTTCAGATCGTCGCCGGCAATCAGGCGCTTCAAAAGCCGACAGCAAGCCCCAAGGAAGCAGGGTCAGGTTCTTTCGTCACGCCGCAGCCCGCGTCGCCGACAGTGGCGACACCGAACGCCGCCCAGCCGATACGGGCGCTCGACACGGACCGGAAGGTCAGGGTCGTCGGGCCAAGGTTCCTTCCCGACCCAGCAGAGGCAATAAATCTGCGAGCTCCGGGCCAGACGAAAGCCCGGTAAGCGCCAGCCGCAAGGGCATGAAAAGCGACTTGCCCTTGCGCCCAGTCGCTTCCTTGATGGAACCTGTCCACACTTTCCAGGTATCGCGGTCCCAAGGTTCTTCAGGCAGGAACTCGAAGGCTTCTCGTACGAAGCCTGCGTCCGCCTCGGAGAGTTCGACCGGATCTTGCGGCCCCTGATCGACGATACGCCACCAGCCGGCGGCGTCGGACAGTTTCTCCAGATTTCCCCGTACGGCTAGCCAGAATGCTTCTGCGGATGCGCCCGAAACGCCGATCGCCGAAAGCCTGCCTTGCGCCTCTTCGAACGGCATTGTGTGGAGAAGCGTCCGATTGAGCACGAGCAGTTCGGCCGGATCGAATTTGGAAGCGGATTTCGAGGTCGCGGCCGGGTCGAAGCGTTCCGCCAGATCCGCCATCTTTGCCACCGCCTCGACATTTTCGGAGGTGCCGATGAGCACGGCGAGCGAGACCACGGCCATCGGTTCAAGACCCGATTCCCTGAGCCCCGCGATCGATAGGGCGCCGGTGCGCTTCGAAAGCCCCTCACCCGTGCCTGTCGTCAGCAAATTGTGGTGACCGAAGGCTGGCGGTTCAGCGCCGAGCGCCTGAAACAGCGCGATCTGCACGCCGGTGTTGGTGACGTGGTCGTCGCCGCGGATCACGTGCGTTACACCCATGTCGATATCGTCGACAACCGAAGGCAGCGTGTAGAGATAGGTGCCATCCTCGCGCACCAGCACAGGATCCGACAATGAGGCGAGATCGACCGTTTCTTCCCCGCGGACAACATCCTGCCACTGTATTTCGGTGCGGTCCGTCTCGAAGGGATTGTCGCGGAAGTTGGGCAGCAGGAAGCGCCAATGCGGCCGCCGCCCCTCCGCTTCGAGCGTCTCGCGTTCCTCGCCGGTCAGTTTGAGCGCCTCGCGGCCATAGACGGGCGGCAGCTTCCGCGACAGTCGGATCTTGCGGCGCAGTTCGAGTTCTTCCTGCGTCTCGTAGCAGGGATAGAGCACCCCGGCCGCCTTCAACCGCTCAACGGCCGCATCATAGCTTTCGATGCGCTTCGATTGATATTCGGTAGCATCGGGAAAGATGCCAAGCCAATGCAGGTCGTAGAGGATTGCATCGGCATATTCCTGCTTTGAGCGCAGGAAATCGGTGTCGTCAAAACGTTGGATGAAGCGGCCGCCATTCTTCATGGCGAATAGCCAATTGAACAGTGCGGTGCGCGCGTTGCCGATGTGGATATGACCCGTCGGCGACGGGGCGAAACGAACGGTTACGGTCATTTTCCCCGGTTAACGGAAGGATATGGCCTTGGCAAGGCCGGCTGACTCTTGCGCAATCCGTGCGGTGCCGCCTCGCCTGCGAAGGAGTGCCGCGGCACGATGCCGGTTCGTTGGAACCATCTACAACCGAGATCGCGATCTACCCGCGATCGCGAAACCGATTGGTGATCGGATAGCGGCGGTCGCGGCCGAAGTTCTTTTTGGTGATTTTCACGCCGGGCGCAGCCTGCCGACGCTTGTACTCGGCGATGTAGAGCAGGTGCTCCATACGCGTGACGGTGGCGCGGTCGTGCCCGCGCGCGACGATATCCTCAACGCCCATTTCGTTTTCGACAAGGCACTCAAGAATGTCGTCGAGCACCGGGTAAGGAGGCAGCGAGTCCTGATCGGTCTGGTCCGGGCGCAACTCCGCCGAGGGCGCCTTATCGATGATGTTCCTGGGGATGACCTCGCCGGAAGGGCCGAGCGCGCCCGGCGGCACCGTGCCGTTTCGCCAGCGCGACAGCGCGTAGACCTGCATCTTGTAGAGGTCCTTAATCGGGTTGAAGCCGCCGTTCATGTCGCCATAGAGCGTGGCGTAGCCCACCGACATCTCCGATTTATTGCCGGTGGTGACCACCATCGAGCCGAATTTGTTAGAAATCGCCATCAGGATCGCGCCACGGGCACGCGATTGCAGGTTCTCCTCGGTCGTGCCCTCGTTCGTACCTTCGAAGAGTTCGGAAAGTGCGCGCGAAAAGCCGTCGACCGGTTCGAAAATCGGCACGATGTCATAGCGGCAGCCGAGCGCGCGGGCGCAATCTTCGGCGTCCTTCAGCGAATCCTCCGACGTATAGCGATATGGCATCATCACCGCATGCACCCGCTCCTCTCCAAGCGCATCGACCGCAAGTGTCGCGCAAATGGCCGAGTCGATGCCGCCCGAAAGACCAAGCACCACGTCCTTGAAACCGTTCTTGTTGACGTAGTCACGAAGGCCCATCATGCAGGCGCGGTAGTCGGCCTCCTCGGTTTCGGGAATTCGCGACATCGGCCCGTCGACGCAGACCCAGCCATCAGCCGCGCGGTCGCGCTTCCAGGTGGTGACGACAACTGCCTCCTCGAATTGACTCATCTGGAACGCCAGCGACTTCTCTGCCGAAATCGCAAACGACGCGCCGTCAAAAACCAATTCGTCCTGACCGCCAAGCTGGTTGGCGTAGAGAATTGGCAGACCGGTTTCGATCACCTGCCTGATCACGATCTGATGGCGCACATCGACCTTGCCGCGATAATAGGGCGATCCGTTGGGCACCAGCAGGATTTCCGCGCCGCTTTCTGCCAGCGTCTCGCAGACGCCGTGTTCGCCCCATATGTCCTCGCAGATCGGAATCCCGAGCCGCAAACCGCGAAAATTGACAGGTCCCGGCATATCCGGCCCCGCCTGGAAAACGCGTTTTTCGTCGAATTCTCCGTAATTTGGCAAATCGACCTTGTGGCGTTCGGCGATGATCTTGCCTGCATCGGCAACGATGATCGAATTATGCGTGCCGCTCTTGCGCTTCAAGGGCGTGCCGACGATCACACCAGGTCCGCCGTCACCTGTTTCCTCGGCCAATGCCGTCACTGCCCGTTCGCAGGCGGCTAGAAAAGCCGGCTTGAGCACGAGGTCCTCCGGCGGATAGCCGGCGATGAACAGTTCCGTGAACAGAACGATGTCGGCGCCCTTGCGAGCGGCATCGGCTCTCGCCTCGCGCGCCTTGGCCAGGTTGCCGTCGATATCGCCGACAGTCGGGTTGAGTTGGGCGATAGCGATGCGCAGGACGTCGGGCGAAGAAGGTTTTGTTGTCATAACAAGCGGTTTAGCGCGCCGTTTCTGAACCGGCAATGCCGAGCGTCATTGGCAGGATCATAGCGAATGACCGATAATGCGTTCGGCGATTGCAAGCGCCCACACCCCGAAAGCAATGGCGACGGAAATCAGCACGGCCAGCGAACCACAATCCTTCGCCAATTGAATGTCCTTATGGAATTCGCGCGACAGCGCATTGCAGGCCGCCTCGACAGCCGTGTTCAACACTTCGACCACGATGAGAAACAGGATCACCCCAAGCAGCAAGGCATAGCCACGCCAACTGGTTGCCACGAACCAGCCAACGGGTATGGCAAGCACGAGCAGCACGATCTCCTGCTGAAACGCGGTCTCGCTGCCGAGAAGTCGGCCAAGGGCGCGCAAAGAATTGCGCAAGGCATTGATCAGGCGCTGCATTCACGTTTCCCTGTCGAATCGCCGGAGGAGGAGACCGGTTATACGCCGGTTCAGGTGCATCCGTCAGGGTGTCGCCTCACGTCCCGCATGTGGCGCGCCGGGTCATTCATCCGCCACCTTCACATCGGGGCTGGACTTCGAAAATTGCGGAAGATCGTCGGTGATTTCGTAATAGTTGCCCTTATCGGCAACGAAGATGTGGCAGTCGCCGTGAAGGCCGGAGGGAGAGTCGAATGCGCCGGCCACCACCGAGACCGAGTCGAGCTCGTCATGCTTCCAGAACAGCGCCGATCCGCAAAAACGGCAGAAGCCGCGGCGAGCAGTTTGAGAAGCTCTGTACCAGGTGATGTTCTCCTCGCCTTCGACGTCGATGCAATCGTCATCGACGTTCGTCGCGGCGTAAAAATGCCCGCTCTGCCGGCGGCACTGCGTGCAATGGCAGTAAACCACGCCACGCAATGGTCCGGATGTGGTGAAGCGCACAGCGCCGCAGCCGCAAGCCCCGGTATTCCGCTCGTTCATTCCACCCTCCGAAAGAATTGTAGCAGCCTGCCCAACAGGGATTGCGATGTTAAGCCGTCAATACTCCCGTCGCCTGGACCAATAGCAAGAACTACGTCGTCCAACATTCATCCTATCGGCCATATCAGGCAAAGCTGGATTAAGGAAACTTTAGCTGGGCTGCATTTAACATGCCTGCAAGCGACGGTCGTATGGGGGACGTCTACGCTTTGGGATTGTGTCCCTTCACTGCTTGATCGTCAGGATGGCCTGACTGCGGAAGCGGCGTAAAGTTCGTTTCCCGCAAGTAAGTGGAGAACGCATGCAGCCCGCCGTTGTCCAAGCCGAGCCCGGCAATGATGTTGCCGCACAGGTGGTCGCAACCATGCGCCAGATGGGCGTGGTTGGCCTCCCGCGTAACTATGAGATTTTCTACGAAGCGCTTTCGGGATCAAATCCTCGGCTCGGCCTGGAGGTTATCGCACTGGGCAACCACCCCACCCAGACAGAACTCGACCGGATCGGCCGGAAGTACTTTGCGCAAAATCATGGCCAAGGCATCGTCGAACAGGCACGCGAAGTCATTGCGCACGAGCTTGAGGACATCGCGCAACTGTTGCGAAGCGAGCGCTCGCATCTTGAGAAGTACGGCCAGATTCTCGACCAGACGTCGGACGGATTGAACAATCGCGCCACGATCACCAAGGACCTGCTGCACAAGATTGCCTGCGCGATGTCCAGCGCCACGGCCTCCACGATCGACCAGGGCAAGCGGGCGACCGACGCTCTCAAGGAGAAGTCGGCGGAACTGGAGACGGTCAAGTCCAAGCTCGAGGAATATAAGCATCTCGCAGATACCGACCCGCTGACGCAGATATGGAATCGCCGCGCCTTCGACAGGCGGATCGCCAATATCTACAACAACAGCAGGAGTGTTCTGTTCAACGCGCTGATTCTCGCCGACATCGACAGGTTCAAGACGATCAACGACCGTCATGGCCATCCCGTCGGCGACAGAATTCTCCAGCTTATCGCCGGCATTTTTCGGACGAACATTCGGGACGACATGTTCGTCGCCAGAACCGGCGGCGAAGAATTCGCCCTGATCGTTGAAGGGACGACTGAACACGCCACCTTCGAACTTGCCGACAACATCCGCGCGCTGATCGAAAAGACACTTTTTCCGGGCGCTCAGCCCGGCGTCAACTACGGACCGGTCACAGTGTCCATGGGAATCTGCATGGCCTCGGACGCGACCAGCGCCGACGATCTCTACGCCAAGACCGACCGCGCACTTTACCGCTCCAAGCTTAACGGCCGCAACCAGACCACGCGATTTTCCGAAATCCGCGATCGAATGGGTAAGAACTGGCTGCTCTACAAGAAGGATTGAGGATTGCGGGAAAGGCCGGCGACCTCTCCCGCAATGGGGTTCAGCCGTTTACGACCTTCTTCTCATGCGCTCCCGACTGCTTCTTGAGCAGATCGGAGATAAGGAAAGAAAGCTCGATGGCTTGATCGGCGTTGAGACGCGGATCGCAATGGGTGTGATAGCGATTCTGCAGGTCCTCGTCGCGAACGGCGCGCGCGCCGCCCGTGCACTCCGTCACGTTCTTGCCGGTCATCTCGACATGGATGCCGCCCGGGTGCGTGCCTTCGGCCCGGTGGACCTCGAAGAAGGTCTGCACCTCGCGCAGGATGCGGTCGAACGGGCGCGTCTTGTAGCCGGCCGCCGTAATCGTGTTGCCGTGCATCGGGTCGCATGACCAGACGACACTGCGCCCTTCCTTCTTCACCGCGCGTGCGAGCTTGGGCAGGTGATCGCCCGCCTTGTCGGCACCGAAACGCGCGATCAGTGTCAGCCGACCAGGCTCGTTTTCAGGGTTGAGAAGATCGATCAGTTCGAGCAGGCCGTCAGGCGTCAGCGACGGACCGCATTTCAGCCCAAGCGGATTCTTGATTCCGCGGCAATACTCGATATGCGCATGGTCGGCCTGGCGCGTGCGGTCGCCGATCCAGATCATGTGGCCGGATGTGGCGTACCAGTCGCCCGACGTGGAATCGACCCGGGTCAACGCCTCTTCGTAACCCAGAAGCAATGCCTCGTGGCTGGTGTAGAAATCGGTCTCCCGCAGCGCGTAGTTGCTCTCCGAGGTGATGCCGATCGCCCGCATGAAATTCATGGTTTCGGTTATGCGGTTTGCAAGAGCGGCGTAACGCTCTCCCTGAGGGCTGTCGGAGACGAAGCCGAGCATCCAGCTATGTACGTTCTCAAGGCTGGCATAGCCGCCTTGCGCGAAGGCGCGCAACAGGTTCAACGTTGCCGCCGACTGCCGGTAGGCCATGGTCTGGCGCGCCGGATCGGGGATGCGCGATGCCTCGTCGAACTCAATGCCATTGATGATGTCGCCGCGATAGCTCGGCAGCGTCATCCCGTCGCGCGTCTCGTTGTCGGAGGAGCGCGGCTTGGCGAACTGGCCGGCAATGCGGCCGACCTTCACCACCGGCTGCTGCCCGGCGAAGGTCAACACAACCGACATCTGCAGGAAGACGCGGAAGAAATCGCGAATATTGTCGGCGCCATGCTCGGCAAAGCTTTCCGCACAATCGCCGCCCTGCAGAAGGAATGCCTCGCCGGCGGCGACTTGCGCGAGTTGCTTCTTCAGTTTGCGGGCCTCACCTGCAAAAACCAGCGGCGGAAAGGTCGCCAGACGAGCCTCGGTCTCCTGCAAAGCAGCCTGGTCCGGATAGGCGGGAACCTGGCTGATCGGCTTGCTTCTCCAGGAATTCGGGGACCATTTCGTCATCGTCGTACCTAACGTCGTTATAAGGGGGCGGATTTGCCCCAGAGCTTTCCTTCTTTGCAGGAATCCGGCTCTATTACAGGAAGCCGCGGCGCTATTCCAGCCCCGCGAAAATGTCCAGCAAGACGAGGCGCTCGGCACGCTACTCCACCCGTTCTCCATTCACGACAAGATAGGATGGTTTGTACATGGTTACCAGTTCTTCGGCCGCGGTCGGATGGACGGCCATCGTGCGGTCGAAATCATCCTTGGTAAGCCGTGCTTTCAGCGAAATTCCGAGAAGCTGCGCCATTTCGCCTGCATCCGGTCCAAGTACATGCGCGCCGACAACCCGACGCGTTTCGGCGTCGACCACGAGCTTCATCAGCATCTTCTCCTGGCGTCCTGACAGCGTGTAGCGCATCGGGCGGAACGAGGCGCGGTAAATCTCGAGCTTCGCAAAGCGCTTGGCGGCGTCATCCTCGGACAGGCCGACCGTTCCGATTTCCGGCTGCGAGAACACCGCTGTCGGCACGCAGTCATGATCTGGCCGCGTCGGATTGTTCTTGAAGGCGGTCTCCACGAAGCACATGGCTTCGTGGATCGCCACCGGTGTGAGCTGGACACGGTTGGTCACGTCGCCGATAGCCCAGATATTGGCGACATTCGTCCGCGAGAAATCATCCACGATGATCTCGCCGGTCCTGCCGCGCTCGACGCCCGCCGCCTCAAGTCCAAGGTCTTCGGTATTCGGGATGCGGCCAAGCGCCAGCATCACCTGATCCACCGTCAGCACCTCGCCGCCCTGAAGGTGAGCATCCAGTCGGCCATCCGACCGCTTGTCGATGGCCGTGAATATCTCATGGCACAGTATCCTGATGCCCTTCTCTTCCATGGTCTTGTGCAGCGCGCGGCGCACATCCATGTCGAAACGGCCCAATATCTCCTTGCCGCGGTAGGTCAGCGTCGTCTGAACGCCGAGCCCGTGAAAAATATTGGCGAATTCAACGGCAATGTAGCCGCCGCCGGCAATCACGATCGCTTTCGGCAGTTCGGGAAGATCGAACGCTTCATTGGAGAAAATGCAGTGCTCATGGCCGGGCAGTGCCGCATGCGGGTTCGGCCTGCCACCCGTGGCAATCAATATCTGATCGGCGGTGATGGTGCGGTTTTCGCCTTCCAGCCTGATCGTATGGGCATCGATGAGGACCGCACGCGTGGCAAAGGCCTCGCCCCCCGCTCCTTCGACGCCCTTCCGGTAAAGACCCTCGAGACGCGCGATTTCCCGGTCCTTGTTGGCCACGAGTCGGCGCCAATCGAAGCGTGCCGGAGGTACCGACCAGCCGTAGCCGGCGGCATCCTCGAAATGCTCGGGAAACTGCGAAGCGTAAACGTAGAGCTTTTTCGGCACGCAGCCGCGGATCACGCAAGTGCCGCCGAACCGGTACTCCTCGGCTATGCCGACCCTCTTGCCGAGCGATGCCGCGACCCGTGCTGCGCGCACGCCGCCGGAGCCGCCGCCGATAACGAAAAGGTCGTAGTCGTATTTCGCCATGAAATCCCCCTGCGCAAGCGCTGCCGGCCTGTCGGACGCCGCTCAGGCGACGGGCGGTCAGTTGGCCGGGGCCGGAGCCGGCGTCTCGGGCGCGGGTGTCCCTGAACCGTCGGTTGCCGGTGCTGGTGCCTGCGAGCCATCCGTTGCCGGCGCCTGCACGTCCTTGACCTGGGCGGCAAGTTCCTTGCCGGATGCCTCGGCCAGATCGCGCGCTATGCCACGCTGCCAGATTTCCGCAGCCTTCGCCACCTCGCGTGAGACGATCGGACCATCCTGCAACAGCTTCTGGCCGGTGGGCGAGGTATAGAAAGTCGCGATATTATTAAGATCTTCGGCCGAAAACACCCGAGCATAGGCAAGGGCTGCTTCCTTCTCCAGATCGGTGCGACGTCCGGCAAGCTTCAGCGCCGTCTGGTCGACCGTCGAGGTAATAACCGCCTGAAGATCCGGATTCTTCTGAATGAGCTCAGCCTTTAGCGCGGCAGCCGCTTGCGGCAGAATGGTGTCGTACATGTCTGTCGCATTGATCGCGGCAACGGCGTCGCGCGCAGCCTTCAGATGCGCGTCGGAGATTTCCTGCGCAGAGACCGGCGAGGCAATTGCGACGATTGCGGATGCCGCCAGACCTACTGAAAAGCGACGAACACGATTGACCAATGTCATGGTGGATGGAACTCCCTGTTTATCGGGTCGCGTGGACCGTGCGTACGCCGTCAGCTCCTGCGATGACGGCCGCCTCGGCCAAGTCAAGGAACAGACCGTGTTCGACAACCCCCGGAACGGCATGAAGATCGTTTGATAGCGCTCTTGGATCGGGAATGCGGCCAAAAGATGCGTCGACAATAAAATGCCCGCCGTCTGTAACGAAAGGTGTCCCATTGCTCATCCGCAGGGCCAGGCTTGATGGCAGGCCGTGTTTTTCGGCAACCGCTGCGATCGCCAGTTCTGTCGCCCTCAGCCCGAAGCGGTTCACCTCGATAGGCAATGGAAATTTGCCTAGCGTTTCGACGAGCTTCGACTGGTCGGCAATGACAATCATGCTCGCGGATGCCGCCGCGACGATCTTCTCGCGCAGCAACGCGCCGCCGCCGCCCTTGATCAACGTCAGATTGCCGTCGATCTCGTCGGCGCCGTCTATGGTGAGGTCAAGAACCGGCGTCTCGTCGAGTGTCAAGAGGGGAACGCCGAGTTCCACACACAGCGCCGCGGTGCGTTCCGAGGTCGGCACGCCGATGATCTTCATGCCCGCCGCGACTTCCACGGCCAACAGCCGGACGAATTCCTCGGCCGTCGAACCAGTGCCGATGCCAAGGCGCATACCGTCTTTCACGTGGCCGAGCGCCACCTGGGCGGCCTCGATCTTCAATTGTCGCGCATCCATCGGAATGTCCGCCTCAGCCTGATGTTTCCTGGCGCTCCTATCATCTTTGCGCTTCATGGCAAAGGTCTTCGATGCCGCCAGCCTTGCTTGCACGCAAAACACTTGCGGGCTATGCGCGAAGGGTTCGTTCAATCACAGCAGGAGCTGCCATGAGCCGCCCGATCATCGTATTCGACCTGGATGGGACACTGGTCGACACGGCGCCGGATCTTCTGGACAGCCTCAAGCACATATTGGGCATAGGCGGCGTGGCTGATGCCGATGTCAGCGGACTGCGCGGCTATGTCGGCCATGGCGGCAGGGCCTTGATCGAGCGCGCCTATGCGGCACACAACACGCCCCTGCCCGCTGCCGAACACGACCGACTGTTGGCTCTTTATCTCGACCACTACGGTCTCAACATTCCCGGCAAATCGCAGCCTTATCCTGGTGTCGTCGTGGCGCTCGACCGCTTCACCGAAGCCGGATTCCTGTTGGCGATCTGCACCAACAAGGCAGAAGCGTTCTCACGCAAGCTCATACTCTCTCTGGGTTTGAATCACTATTTCTCGGCGATCTGCGGCCAGGACACCTTCGCCTTCCGCAAGCCCGATCCCCGACATCTGACAGAGACCATCCTGAAGGCCGGCGGCGACCCGCGAGGCGCTGTCATGGTGGGCGATTCGCAGACCGATATCGACACCGCCAAGGCGGCCGGCATCCCCGTCGTTGCCGTAGATTTCGGCTACACCGACCTGCACGTGCGCGAATACGACCCATCGAAAGTGATTTCGCACTATGACGAACTGACCGTCGAGTTGGCTGAGCAGTTGATTGCCGTTGCCGAACGCTGAGAACGCCTTGACTTCGCGCCCGCTGCCCCCTTATATCCCGGCTCGCTTGGCCTTCGGGCAACGAGCGGGCGATTAGCTCAGCGGGAGAGCACACCCTTCACACGGGTGGGGTCGCAGGTTCAATCCCTGCATCGCCCACCATTCCCCTTTGGATTATCGGCTTTTCAGAAGCTCTGGCGCGAACGTCACCGTTTGTTGCAACTTCTGGAACTTATGGCGCTCCGGAAGGTTTGATGCTCATCTTCAAATCGAAGGGAGGAAACCTCGTGCGTAAGATCCTCTTGGCGTTAACCGCTGTAGTTGCCCTCGCCGGCTGCACTCAGACGGAAAAGGGCGCGGTCATTGGCGGCGCCACAGGTGCGGTCATCGGTGGCGCCGTATCAGGAGATGTCGAAGGGGCATTGGTAGGCGGCGCCGTTGGCGCTGTGGCAGGCGCGCTTATTGGTCGCGCGAATGAGCCCGGCCAATGCTACTATCGCGACCGTAGTGGGCGTCGCTACATCGCCCGTTGCCCTGCCGGTTACTGAGCATCGGACCGAAAAGTGGAATCCGGTTTTCGGAACAATCCGATGCTCAACCAAAGTGTTAGAGCGTCCATTGTACGTCCGATTGGACGCACGGCGCTCTAAGTGCACCGGAGAGCTTCCTGACCGGCGTTTCCTGTTCATTCAAAAGGAAAAGCCCAGCTACTGCCGGGCTTTTCTGTGATCCGATGGATCGAGAACGGATCAGTTGACGGCGTCCTTGAGGCCCTTGCCTGCAGAAAACTTGGGCACGGTGCGGGCCGGAATTTGTACCTCGGCACCAGTCTGCGGGTTGCGCCCGGTCGATGCGGCACGCTTCGATACTGAGAAATTTCCAAAGCCGACGAGACGGACATCGCCGCCTTTTTTCAGCTCTCCGGTGATGACGGAAAACACCGCCTCAACGGCTGACTGCGCGTCGCCTTTGGAAAGGTTGGCGGTTTCGGCAACGGCAGACACCAATTCGTTCTTGTTCATAAGGACTTCCTTCCATGAAAAAACCGGGACAAACGACTCAACCGGCAGGAGACGAACCTTAGAAAGAAGCGTTCGCGCAACCAAGCGGGAAACGTCGAGATTCCTTGGTTTTCCGCGGTTTTTCAACGAAAAAGCCGGGCGCGAGGCCCGGCTTTCGACTTGAATGGTGATTTTGGCGCATTGATCGGTCAATGAGCCAGGGTTTTTCCCGCCTCGCCCGACGTTTCTGCCGAGGACGCCGCCGTCTCGACTGGCTCGACCCACTCGATCGGCTCGGGCATGCGGACCAGCGCGTGGCGCAGCACTTCGCCGACCCTGGATACCGGAATAATCTCCATGCCGCTCTTCACATTGTCCGGAATCTCGGCCAAATCCTTGGCGTTTTCTTCCGGGATCAGCACCTTCTTGATGCCGCCGCGAAGCGCTGCGAGCAGCTTCTCCTTGAGGCCGCCGATCGGCAGAACCCTGCCACGTAGCGTGATCTCGCCGGTCATGGCGACATCAGCCCGGACCGGGATTCCGGTCAGCACCGAAACGATCGCGGTCGCCATGGCAACGCCCGCCGACGGACCATCCTTGGGCGTCGCGCCTTCCGGCACGTGCACGTGGATGTCGCGCTTGTCGAACAGCGGCGGCTCGATACCGAAATCGATTGCGCGGGAGTGGACATAGGATGCCGCCGCGGAGATCGATTCCTTCATGACGTCCCGGAGGTTGCCGGTAACCGTCATCTTGCCCTTGCCCGGCATCATCACGCCTTCGATCGTCAGCAGTTCGCCGCCGACCTCCGTCCAGGCAAGCCCGGTCACCACGCCGACCTGATCGTCAGCCTCGACCTGGCCGAAGCGGAAATGCGGCACGCCAAGATAGTCGGACAGATTGTCCGGCGTGACCTTCACCGACTTCTTCTTGGTCTTGATGATCTCCGTGACGGCCTTGCGCCCAAGCTTCATCAGCTCGCGCTCGAGGCTGCGCACGCCGGCCTCACGCGTGTAGGTCTGGATGATCGCCCGGATCGCTTCTTCCGAAACGGAGAACTCCTTCGGCTGCAACGCGTGATCGCGCACCACCTTCGGCATCAGGTGCCGCTTGGCGATTTCGACCTTCTCGTCTTCGGTGTAGCCGGCAATACGGATGATTTCCATGCGGTCCATCAAGGGCGCTGGAATGTTCAGCGTATTGGCCGTCGTCACGAACATCACGCTCGAAAGGTCGTACTCGACCTCCAGATAGTGGTCCATGAACGTTGCGTTCTGCTCCGGATCAAGCACCTCGAGCAGCGCCGAAGACGGATCGCCACGGAAGTCCTGGCCCATCTTGTCGATCTCGTCGAGCAGGAAGAGCGGATTGGACTTCTTGGCCTTCTTCATCGACTGGATAACCTTACCGGGCATCGAGCCGATATAGGTGCGCCGGTGGCCGCGGATTTCAGCCTCATCGCGAACGCCGCCGAGTGCCATGCGAACGAACTCACGGCCGGTCGCCTTGGCGATCGACTTGCCAAGCGAAGTCTTGCCCACGCCGGGAGGGCCGACGAGGCAAAGGATCGGTCCTTTGATCTTCTTCTGGCGGCTTTGCACGGCCAGATATTCGACGATGCGATCCTTGACCTTGTCGAGACCGTAGTGATCGGCGTCGAGCACTTCCTGGGCAAAATGCAGATCCTGCTTGACCTTGGAGTTCCGGCCCCACGGGATCGACAGCAGCCAGTCCAGATAATTGCGCACGACGGTCGATTCCGCCGACATTGGCGACATGGAACGCAGCTTCTTCAGCTCGCCCTCGGCCTTCTCGCGCGCTTCCTTGGAAAGCTTCGTCTTCTTGATGCGCGCCTCCAGTTCGGCCACCTCGTCGCGGCCGTCCTCGCCCTCGCCGAGCTCCTTCTGGATCGCCTTCATCTGCTCGTTGAGATAATATTCGCGCTGGGTCTTCTCCATCTGGCGCTTGACGCGCGAGCGGATGCGCTTCTCCACCTGAAGGACGGAGATTTCCGCTTCCATGAAGCCCATGGTCTTCTCAAGCCGCTCACGCACCGAAAGGGTGGCAAGCATCTCCTGCTTTTCGGGAATCTTGATAGCGAGATGCGAAGCCACCGTGTCGGCCAGCTTGGAATAGTCGTCGATCTGGCTGGTCGCGCCAACGACCTCGGGCGAAATCTTCTTGTTCAGCTTCACATAGTTTTCGAAGTCGACCACGACCGAGCGGGCAAGCGCTTCGATCTCGATTTCCTCTTCTTCCGGCTCGATGAGCTCGATTGCTCTGGCCTCATGGAAATCGTCACGATCGGTAAACTCGGCGATGCGGGCGCGCGCCGTGCCTTCGACCAGCACTTTTACCGTGCCGTCCGGCAGCTTCAAAAGCTGGAGAACGTTGGCGAGCGTGCCGACGTCGTAGATGGCATCGGGCTCGGGGTCGTCATCGGCGGCGTTCATCTGGGTCGCTAGCAGGATCTGCGTCTCCGCGCCCATTACCTCTTCCAGCGCCTTGATCGACTTTTCGCGTCCCACGAACAGCGGAACGATCATGTGCGGAAACACCACGATGTCGCGCAGCGGGAGCACTGCAAACACGGCGTCGCCGGAAGACCTGGGTATCTTGGCCATTGTCCAACCTTTCCTCTCGCGGCCGCGCATTGGCCAACCGCGATTCTCATATTAACGGCCGCGAACCGTTCCGCCTATCACCGTTGGTTACGGAGTTTTAAGCACGGAATGCAGCCACGGCCTTTCGCTGTTAATTGGATGCGCGTCCGACAAAGATCAAGAGCCGGCAAGCCATCGCCGCGCCGCGCGGTCGGCCAAATGAAGCGGATGCAACGGAAGTTGCAGCCTCTCGAACGCGCATCATAAGAACACGGCGCCTTTCGGCGCCGCGTTCAAATGATTGTGCCTGAAGGGCAATCACGCGCTGACATTGCCCTTCTTTTCCTTCTGCTCCGAGTAGATATAGAGCGGCCGGGCACTGCCGGTCACCACTTCCTCGGAGATCACGACTTCCTGAACGCCCTCGAGCGCCGGCAATTCAAACATCGTGTCAAGCAGAATGGCTTCCATGATCGAGCGCAGGCCGCGCGCGCCGGTCTTGCGTTCGATCGCCCGCTTGGCGATAGCCGAAAGCGCATTCTCATGGAACGACAGCTCGACATTCTCCATCTCGAACAAGCGTTGATACTGCTTCACCAGCGCGTTCTTCGGTTCGGTGAGAATCTGGATGAGCGCCGGCTCGTCGAGGTCCTCCAGCGTCGCCAGAACCGGCAGGCGGCCGACGAATTCCGGAATGAGGCCGAATTTCAGCAGATCCTCGGGCTCTACCTGACGGAACAGGTCGCCCGCACGGCGGTCCTCAGGCGAGGCAACCGTCGCGCCGAAGCCGATCGAGGTCTTGCGGCCGCGATCAGAAATGATCCGGTCGAGTCCGGCAAAGGCCCCGCCGCAGATGAACAGGATGTTGGCCGTGTCGACCTGCAGGAATTCCTGCTGCGGATGCTTCCTGCCACCCTGCGGCGGCACGGAGGCGACCGTGCCTTCCATGATCTTGAGCAGTGCCTGCTGCACGCCTTCACCCGACACGTCGCGGGTTATCGACGGATTGTCAGACTTGCGGCTGATCTTGTCGATCTCGTCGATATAGACGATGCCGCGCTGGGCGCGCTCGACATTGTAGTCGGCCGACTGAAGCAGCTTCAGAATGATGTTCTCGACATCCTCACCGACATAGCCGGCTTCCGTCAGCGTCGTGGCATCGGCCATGGTGAACGGCACGTCAATGATGCGGGCGAGCGTCTGCGCCAAAAGCGTCTTGCCGCAGCCGGTGGGGCCGATCAGCAGGATGTTGGATTTCGCGAGCTCCACGTCGTTGTTCTTCGACGCGTGGGCCAGCCGCTTGTAGTGGTTGTGAACCGCGACCGATAGAACGCGCTTGGCATAGGGTTGACCGATCACATAGTCGTCCAACACCGCCAGGATTTCCTGCGGAGTCGGAACACCCTCGCGAGACTTCACCATGGAAGTCTTGTTTTCCTCACGGATGATGTCCATGCAAAGCTCGACGCATTCGTCGCAGATGAAGACCGTCGGGCCGGCGATCAGCTTGCGTACCTCATGCTGGCTTTTTCCGCAGAACGAGCAATAAAGCGTGTTCTTGGAATCACCCCCGCCGTTGCTGACCTTGCTCATTTTATCCAAGTCCTTTCAGAACTGCCTGGTCCTCAACCAGGCTGAACTCGACATGTTCCGCCGCTGGCGCTGTTCGCCGCAGCGGTTTGGCTCCTCAACGCGTTCCGTACCAAACACAACCCGGAAAACGCAGCGATGATTCGCAGCAACCCCACTGAAAAGCTAAGCTGCCTAACTCAATATAGGCTTAACGTAGGTCTTAGCGGCCGTCGAGGAAACAGCAAATTGTGACCGAATTGCCGCAAGCCCGCACAAAAGTGCGTCATTCGCCGGGCTTGTCCTGAAACTCCGTCACTTTGCCGTCAAGGATTCCTGCGTTTCCATCAATTCGCGGGATGAAATCACCTTGTCGATCAACCCAAAGTCCCTCGCCTCATCGGCGGTCAGGAAATGGTCGCGATCGAGCGTTTTCTCGATGGTGTCATAGTCCTTGCCGGTGTGCTTGACGTAGACCTCGTTGAGGCGGCGCTTCAGCTTGATGATATCCTGCGCATGCCGTTCAATGTCCGATGCCTGGCCCTGGAAGCCGCCCGAGGGCTGATGGACCATGATGCGGGCGTTCGGCGTTGCGAACCGCATGTCCTTATGGCCGGCGCAGAGCAGAAGCGAACCCATCGAAGCGGCCTGCCCGATGCAGAGCGTGGAAACCGCCGGCTTGATGAATTGCATCGTGTCATAGATCGCCAGGCCGCTCGTGACTACGCCGCCAGGCGAATTGATGTAGAGCGAAATTTCCTTCTTCGGGTTCTCTGCCTCAAGGAACAGGAGCTGGGCGCAAACCAGCGTCGCCATTCCGTCCTCAACCGGGCCGGTGATGAAGATGATGCGCTCCTTGAGGAGGCGCGAGAAAATGTCGTAGGCGCGCTCGCCGCGGTTGGTCTGTTCGACGACCATCGGCACGAGGTTCATTACGGTATCCACGGGGTGCTTCATAGATCGTCCCTTTGTCAGGATTTGGATTCCGGCGCTGGACGGCAGAATCATCGAGTGACTGTATCCGATAAATAGGATGCGCCCTCCCTGTTGCGCAAGGCCGACTGTAGCCCCGCGCGACTGTCCAAAGGTCAGGGCGGCTATCGCTCCAGCACTTCCTTGACGACGGTCGCAAGCTGTTTGAGCGAGAACGGCTTGGGCAGGAAGCCGAATTGCGCGTCGGCCGGCAGATTGCGGGCAAATGCGTCCTCGGCATAACCGGACACGAAGATGAACCTGATGTCGGGCTGCAGCTTGCGCAATTCGCCAAGCAGCGTCGGACCGTCCATTTCCGGCATCACGACGTCGGAGACCACGACATCCACCTTGCCCTCGAGCTCGTGATAGACTTCCAGTGCCTCGACGCCGGACGAGGCCTCATGCACCGTATAGCCGCGCGACGTCAGCGCACGCATGCCGCCCATGCGAACTGCGTCCTCGTCCTCCACAAGCAGCACGACCGCCGACCCCGAAAGGTCGCGCGCGGCTTCCGCCACCTTAGGCGCCGCCGCCTCTGCATCGGCGGATTGGACGGCAGGAGATTGCCGCCCGGCTTCAGCCACCGGCTTCGCCTCACCCACATGGCGTGGCAGGAAGATGCGAAATACGGTTCCCTTGCCGGGTTCGGAATCGCAGAAGATGAAGCCTCCGGTCTGCTTGATGATGCCATAGACCATCGACAGGCCGAGGCCGGTGCCCTTGCCCACCTCCTTGGTGGTGAAGAACGGTTCGAACACCTTCTTCAGAACATCCGGCGGAATGCCGGTGCCCGTGTCCTCGACCTCAACCACGACATAGTCGGCGGGCGTCAGTTCGCGATATCCGTAGGCGCGGCACTCGTCTTCGGCCACGTTCTTGGTCCGAACCACAAGATCGCCGCCATCAGGCATCGCGTCGCGTGCATTGACTGCAAGGTTCACGATGACCTGCTCGAACTGGCCGAGATCGACCTTCACCGGCCAGAGGTCGCGCCCATGGTCGACCCTGAGCTTGACGGAGGTGCCGACGAGGCGGGCAAGCAGCATGCGCAGATCAGCCAGAACGTCCGTCAGGTTCAGAACTTCAGGCCGCAGCGTCTGCTTGCGAGAAAACGCCAGCAATTGCCGCACCAGCGAGGCGGCGCGGTTGGCGTTCTGCTTGATGTTCATGATGTCGGGGAACGAGGGATCGGACGGCCGGTGATTGGTCAAGAGAAGGTCGGAGGCCATGATGATGGCCGTCAGCACATTGTTGAAATCATGTGCGATGCCGCCGGCAAGCTGGCCGACAGCCTGCATCTTCTGGCTTTGGGCCATCTGGCTTTCGAGCGCCTTCTGCTCCGTGGTCTCAACCGCATAGACGATTGCCGCCTCCTCGGCATCTTCCCCATCAGCGCCATCGGCAATCGCGTTGACATAAAAGCGCATGTGGCGCTCTTCGTTGTCGGGCAGAACCGTCTCGATCGGCGGAATGTCGGCTTGCCGCTGCCGTGCCTTGTCGAGCGCGGCGGCAAGTGCCGAGCGGTCGCGCTCATGGATGACAGTATCAAGCCGCACGCGACGGTCGACCGCATCGCGATCGACCACGGTCGAAAACAGCGACAGGAAGGGTGCATTGGTGCGCAGGATGTGGCCGGCCTGATCGACGCCCGCGATGGCCATCGGCGTGGAGTTGAAGAAGCGCGTGAAGCGCACCTCCGAAGCGCGCAGATCGGCTGACGAATCTTCGCCTTGCGTTCGGTTAAGGACGATGGTGCGCGTGGGGCCGCTCAGGCCTTCGCGGCTTGCCGATACGCGATGCATGAACCGCACCGGCAGCGCCTCGCCGTTCACCGTCGCCAGATCGAGATCGATTATCGCGTTGCGCGTGGCGCCCGGATCGGCCTTGACAGAGCGCACCAGCGCCATGCCGTCGCCGGCGACGATCTCCTGCAGGGTAATGCCGCCCGGTGTGAAGCTTGCCAGATCGATGCCCAGCCACTCCGCCAGGGTGGCATTTATGTAGGTGATCCGCCCTTCCTGATCGGCCGAGAAGAATCCGGCCGGAGCATGATCGAGATGGTCGATTGCCTCCTGCAGGTCGAGGAAGAACCGCTCCTGCTCAGCGCGCTCCTTGGAAATATCCGCAAGTTGCCAGGAAAAAAACGGGGGCCGCTGGCCCGGCACGCTGAAGGCGCGCGCCCTGACGCGATACCAGCGCGCACCCGGCTCGGAACCGGGGCGCACCGCTTGCGACAGGCGAAACTCGCCATCCCCAGGTTGGCCGTCGCGCAGGCCGGAGGCCAGGCGATAGATCGTCGAGGACGCTTCGGGGATATCGGACAGGAGGCTCTCGACCGTTTTCAGATCGACGGGCGTGGTGGCCCCCGTCATATCGGCATAGGCGCGATTGGCGTAGATCACCCTGCCCTTGGTGTCGGTGACCATCAGCCCTTGCGACATCGAATCGACGAATGCCTTGGACAGTTGATCGGTCGTCGAGCGCGAGGCGATCTGCACGAACCCGATGGCTGTGGCGAACAGATAGCCTACGCCGATCATTGCCAGAACGCCGAGCATGCCAAGCAGGAACGGGTCGCCCAGGCGTTCCTGGAATATGCCGAAAACGATCGCGGCTCCGGTGAGCACCACGATGAAGATAATCAGGCGCGTTACCGCGCCGGGGCGCGTGTGCTGATCGACGATCGGTACGGGATAGAAATCCCCCCGTGTATCCTTAGCCATACGTCCGTCTCTTGTCTTTGCCCCGGCCCAGTGCGCGCCGGCCCGGTTGAATCACATTCTTCCAGGCGCGGATAGGCATAGCTTGAAAAAGCGCGGCGAAAAACCGGGCAGTGCAACACGCTGTGCTTTTCCTCTCTCCACCGCCCACGAAAGCCGGCTTGCAGATATTGTCGCCGACAGTCTAGTGTTGCGTCCGGGCAACGAGGCATGGGGATGTTCGAGGATGGAATGGCTGGATAGCATTGCCGGTCCGGGATACACATCGGCCTTACTCTGGACATTTGCGGCGCTGATCTTCCTTGTTGTTGTCCTGATCATCATCAAGCTCATCCGCAGCATGACCTTCGGCACTTTCGTGGCTGGCGGACGCAACCGCAAGACGCGGCTTGCCGTGATGGACGCAACCGCGATCGACAGCAACCGACGGCTCGTGCTCGTTCGCCGTGACGATGTCGAGCATCTGATTCTGATCGGCGGGCAGACCGACATTGTCGTCGAACGCGATATCCGCCTGAGCCAGCAGAAACGCCCGTCGCTTGCCGGCGAAAGCCGGCTCGAATCGCAGCAGGCAAGGCCACGACCGGCAGATCAGCCGCCCGCCCCACCGCAGCGGCAAACGCGCGAGGCGCCGCCGGTGCCGGTACGGCGTCCCGCTCCTCCGCCGGCACCACCTCCTGCTGCTGTTGCACCAACCCCGCCTCAGCAAAGAATCGCGCCCCAGTCTCCCTCGCCGGCGCAGCCAACACCTGCACCGCCTCGGGAAACGCCGGCAATTCCCTTGAGCCCTCCCGCAGCACCGCGGGAGAATATTGACGACGAACTGGTAAGGGAGTTGGAGATTTCGCTCGACGACAAGCCGGCTGGATCGGAGCGCCGCGCCGCCTCCCTTGACGACGAGATGACGAAATTGCTGGACGAACTTTCCACCCACAAGAAGTAGGTGGAAAGCAACGGAACTTCGTGAGGATCGGACGAGCCGCTCTGTCTAATTCCTGCAAAAGCCGAAACTCGAGCCGCTGCCTCAAGCAGGACCGTGACTTCGCCGCTTCAGGCTGCGTGGTGAAACGGCCGATCAAGGCCGCCGGTGAGTTTCAGCTAGAGGACAACCACGTCGGTGCCCATCTTCACGCGACGATAGAGATCCATGACGTGGTCGTTGACCATCCGAAAGCAGCCATTGGAGGAATTGGTGCCGATAGTCTGCGGCTGGTTGGTGCCATGGATGCGGATGTGCGTGTCTTTCTTGCCTTGATAAAGGTAGATCGCCCGCGCGCCGAGCGGGTTGTCTGGGCCGCCCGGCATCCCGTCCTTGTACTGGCCATATTTCTTCGGTTCGCGCTTCTGCATGTCGAGCGTCGGAATCCAGCGCGGCCATTCCTGTTTGTCGCCGACCGTGGCCGTGCCCCTGAACTCAAGCCCTTCGCGACCGACCGCAATGGCGTAGCGGCGCGCGCTCGATGACGATTCAACCAAATAGAGGTAGCGGGCGCCCGTATCGATGACGATGGTGCCGCGCGGATAACCTGAGAACGCAACCGATTGCGGCTCGAAATCGGACTTCACCTTGAACTGCTTCCTGGACTGCTTCTGCTCGAGCACCGCGTCGAGCGCGCGTGTCTCGGGGAGCAGGCGCGGCGAAGACGGATCTCCGCCGAACAGTACGGAAAGGAACCCGCCCTGCGGCCCGTTCTGCGTTTCGCTGCGAAGTTCGCCGTTGTTGCCGGTCAGCACGATCGAGGCCGGGTCTGCGAGCTTGCGTTTTGCGGCGGCCTCAGCTTCCTTCTTTTCCTTGGCCTGCGCCGCCTTCTTCGCCTTTGTGTCGGCCGTGGATTTTGCCAGCGACTTCTGCCGGACCTTTTCCTTCGCCGTTGGCTTTTTCACCTCCTTGCTGTCGCCCTCTTCGGATTTAGCCTTCGAGGGAAAGAGATATGTCTTGGCCGGCGCCTCGGCATGGGCAGGCATGGACATGCCGATGGCGGCGCAGAAACCCAGGAGAAAAAGGCTGCGAATATGCATGGCGGAACTTCCGAAATTCGATGCTGCGGCAGTGTAGAAACACGGCGAGATTGCCTAGACTGCCATCGCGCAATCTATAAGCAATTAACGCTTGAAATCTCAAGTGAGATCGCTTGCCGCCGCGCGCGGCCGGCAGCACGGAATCGTCATTTGCCGCGACTGTGTTCAAACGACAACAGTCGCGGCATCAAAGCTCTTATTGGTCAGGAACTTGCGGCGCTGCAGGCTGCGCGGGCGCAGGCGCTGAAGGGGCCGCATCGCTGCCCGATGGAGCGGCTGGCGCAGGGGTCTGCGTAGGCGTGCCGCCAAGCTGGTCGAGAACGCCGCCGCTGCCGCCGGTACCTTCGCCATTCTGGCCGCTGCCTTGGGTGGTCGGAACACGGTCGAGAATATCGGTCGGCCGCTCGCCGTATCGAGCCATGATCGAAAGCGTCAGCGATGTTGCAAAAAATGCCGCAGCCAAAATGGCCGTGGCGCGCGTCAGCGCATTGGCCGCCCCTCGCGCCGTCATGAAGCCGGAACCGCCGCCAATGCCAAGACCGCCGCCTTCCGAACGCTGCAGCAGCACGACGCCGACAAGCGCGAGGACGACCATCAGATGGATGACGATGACAACGGTTTCCATGACTTCACCCAAATCTGGCGGAAAGGCGGGCGCGGATGAGCCCTTTGCTTTGGAGGCGGCTCAATACAACGCTTTTCCGGCATTTCCAAGCCCGTCCCGGCAATATGGGAAGCTTGAGCCGCATTGCAACGGATTGATGCCCCCTGATCGATCGCGTCAAATCGACTGATATGCCTCGGCGATACCCAGGAAGTCCGCTGCCTTGAGACTTGCCCCGCCAACCAGCGCCCCATCGACATTGGCTACAGCCAGCAGTTCGACCGCATTGGAAGGCTTGACGGAGCCGCCATACAGGATGCGCATCCCGTCAGCGCCTGCGCCGAGTTTTTGCAGGAGTTGCGCGCGAATATGGGCGTGCGCCTCCTCGACATCCGCCACGGTCGGCGTGAGCCCGGTGCCGATTGCCCAGACCGGTTCATAGGCGATGATCGTATTGGTCGCCGTGGCGCCCGGCGGGATCGAGCCTGCGATCTGTCGCGACAGGACATCGAGCGTCGCACCCGACTCGCGCTGGGCTTTCGTTTCGCCGATGCAGATGATCGCGACGAGCCCGGCTCTCCACACGGCCTGCGCCTTGGCCTGGACGGCCGCATCGTCTTCGCCATGGTCGGTCCGGCGCTCGGAATGCCCGACGATCACATAGGTTGCGCCGGCGTCCTTGATCATCTCGGCCGAAATATCACCGGTGTGAGCGCCGCTTTCGTTGGCGTGGCAATCTTCCCCGCCGACACGTACGGGCGTGCTTGCCAGGAGTTCGGCGGCGCGGGCGATCAGGGTCGCAGGCACGCAGACCAGCGCCTCGGTGTCGGCATCCAGTCCATGCATGAAGCCGTGCCCAATGGCGCGCAGTTCGCCGAGCGAGGCGCTCGTCCCGTTCATCTTCCAGTTGCCGGCGACAAGGGGGCGAATTCCAGGCGTCATGTGCTTTTCCCGTTCCTGCTGATCATGGTGTGCCCTCTCCCTACCAAAATACGAACGCAAAGCAATCGACGTGAAGCAAACTGACGGATGGCCATATCGTCATTGAGTTTTGGCGGCGGGGAGTCTATTGCCGTTGGTTTATGCTGCGATACACGAAGTACGACAAAGCCGGAACCGAATATGCTCTCTAGCTTACGAAATGCCGCGGGAACCTGGGTGGCCAAGCTCCTTCTTCTGCTGCTTGTTCTAAGCTTTGCGGTGTGGGGCATTTCCGATCAGATCGTCGGCGGAACTGGCGGCAATTCCGTCGTGACGGCAGGCGGCACCGAAGTGTCCGTCAACGAATACCGGCTCGCCTACGACCGCCAGGTCAACATGTTGTCGCAGCAGTTCGGCCAACGGCTAACCCGCGACCAGATAACGGCGTTCGGCATCGACAATCAGATCCTCGGCCAGCTTGTGGCAGGCGCCGTGCTCGACGAGCAGGCGCGCACCATGGGTCTTGGACTATCCAAGGATCGTCTGGCGTCGCTGACGGCGGAAGACCCGGCGTTCCAAGGCCCGGACGGGCGTTTCAACCGCCAGCAGTTCGACTATGTGCTGCATCAGGTCGGCATGAGGCCTGAGGACTATTTCAACAATCGCGCACAGGTCGCGATTCGTCAGCAGATCGTCGAGGCGGCCTCCGACGGCATGAAGGCGCCGGATACCTTCTTGCGGGCGGTCGCGCTGCATCGTGGAGAGGACCGCACGATCGACTATCTCGTGCTGCCGAAGTCGATGGTCGAGCCGATCGAAAAGCCCGCCGACGACGTGCTTTCCGCCTGGTTCGAAGAGAACAAGGCCAACTATGCCGCGCCCGAGTATCGCAAGATTTCCTATGTGAAGCTGGAACCGGAAGATATTGCCGACGAGACGTCGGTTACCGACGAGCAGATCCGCGAAGACTACGAGAAGAACAAGGACAGCTTCACCACGCCCGAAATGCGCACGATCGAGCAATTGGTGTTTGCAACCCCGGACGCAGCACAGGCGGCACTCGACGCCATCAAAGGCGGCGCGACGTTCGAGAACATCGTCAAGGCCGAGGGCAAGACACAGGCCGACACGCTTCTTGGTACGCTGAGCAAAGACAAGATCGCAGACAAGGCAGTCGCCGATGCAGCCTTTTCGCTCGCAGCAAACGAGGTAAGCCCCGTCGTGCAGGGCACGTTCGGACCGGTGCTGTTGCGTGTCACCGAGATCAAACCTGAAGTGGTGAAGTCGCTCGCGGATGCGTCGGCGGATATTCGCAAGGATTTGGCGCTGCGGGAAGCTAACCGCATTCTGCTTGAAACGCATGACAGCTACGAGGACGCTCGGGCAGGCGGCGAAACGATGAAAGAGGCCGCCGACAAGCTGAAGCTCAAGATGGTGACCGTCGATGCGATCGACCGCGCTGGCCAGCGTCCTGACGGCACTGTCGTGAACACACTTCCGCAATCGCGCGAACTGTTGCAGGCAGCGTTCGAGGCCGAGACGGGAATAGAAAATCCGCCGGTCAATATCGGCTCAAACGGCTATGTTTTCTACGAGGTCGAAGGCGTCACCCCCGCCCGGGATCGAAGCCTGGATGAAGTACGCGACAAGGTGATCGCGGACTGGACCAAGGCCGAAACAGCCAAGCGGCTCGCCGCCAAGGGCGAGGAATTGCAGAAGCGCCTCAAGGACGGGACCAGCCTGGACGCCGTCGCTACCGAATTGTCGTTGGAAAAGCAGACCAAGCGCGGACTGAAGCGCGGCACCGACGATGCCGACTTCGGCCAGGAGGGCGTGGCGGCCGCGTTCGCGGTCGGCGAAGGTGGTGTGGGATTGACCCCTGCTCCAACCGGCGATGCGCAGATCCTGTTCAAGGTCGCCGAGGTTTTCGAACCGGCGGGCGTCGGCCCGGATGCGGTGCCGGAAGACGCAAGGCAACAGTTCTCGGCGGAGTTGGCCAACGATCTGCTCGATCAGTTGGTCGCGCAGTTGCAGACCCAGTATCAGGTTACCGTCAACCGCGACGCGATTGCCCAGGCGCTGGCTTTCTGACGATGAGCGCGCTGCTGAAACCGCATTTGGCCAAGATCGCCACCGGCGCCTCGCTCAGCTTCGAGGAAGCGCGAGAGGCTTTCGACATCATTATGTCGGGCGATGCGACGCCCGGCCAGATCGGCGCATTCTTGATGGCACTCAGGGTGCGCGGCGAAACCGTGAGCGAAATTTCCGGCGCGGTCGCCACCATGCGTGACAAGATGCTGCGCGTCGAGGCGCCGGCTGGCGCGATCGACATCGTCGGCACCGGCGGCGATGGATCGCACAGCGTCAATATCTCCACCGCCTCGGCCTTCGTCATCGCCGGCTGCGGCGTTCCTGTCGCCAAACACGGCAATCGCGGCCTGTCGTCGCGAACGGGAGCTGCCGATGTTCTGATGGCGCTTGGCGTGCAGATCGACCTTACACCGGAGGCGATCGGCCTTTGCACACGCGATGCCGGTGTCGGCTTCATGTTCGCGCCAGCGCATCATCCGGCAATGCGCCATGTCGGGCCTACCCGCGTGGAACTCGGCACGCGCACCATCTTCAATCTGCTTGGCCCACTTTCCAACCCGGCTGGCGTCACCCGCCAGATGGTCGGCGTATTTTCGCCGGAGTGGATCGAGCCGGTCGCCGAGACATTGAAAACGCTGGGCGCAGAGCACGCCTGGGTCGTCCATGGTGACGGCTTCGACGAGATCACCACAACAGGCGAAACCCACGTCACCGAACTGGTAGACGGCAATCTCAGAAGCTTCGTGCTCACGCCTGAACAGTTCGGCCTCAGACGCCACTCCAAGGAGGACCTGCGCGGCGGCGACGCCGAATTCAATGCCGCGGCGCTTCGCGACATGCTGGCAGGTAAGCAAGGCGCCTATCGCGATACGGTGCTGATGAATGCCGGCGCGGGGCTTGTGGTCGCAGGCAAGGCTGCAAACCTTGCCGAAGGCGTTGCGATTGCCGGCGAGGCAATCGATAGCGGAAAGGCGATCACCGCCCTCGACGCGCTGGTCAAAGTATCGAACGGGTAGAGTGATGGCCGACATTCTGGCGAAGATCGAAGCTTACAAGCGCGACGAGATTGCCGCCGCCAAGGCTCGTATTCCGCTCGCGGAAATCAAGGCGCGTGCCCGAGATGCGGACGCGCCGCGCGGCTTTCTGGCAGCACTCGAGGCAAAGCGGGCAGCCGGCAAGTTCGCGTTGATCGCGGAAATCAAGAAAGCCAGCCCTTCGCGTGGATTGATCCGTCCGGACTTCGATCCGCCGGAACTGGCCCAGGCCTATCAGCGCGGCGGCGCGGCTTGCCTGTCGGTGCTGACGGATACGCCGTCGTTCCAGGGTGCGCCGGAATTTCTGACCGGCGCCCGCGCCGCCTGTGAGCTGCCGGTGCTGCGCAAGGACTTCATGTTCGAGCCTTATCAGGTCTATGAGGCACGCGCCTGGGGGGCGGACGCAATCCTGGTCATCATGGCAAGCCTGAGCGACGCGGAGGCGCATGCGCTCGAAGAGACGGCACAGGAACTTGATCTGGACGTGCTGGTGGAGGTTCATGACGAGGCTGAAGCCGAACGGGCGCTGCGGCTTTCCTCGCGGCTCATCGGCATCAACAACCGCAACCTGCGGACCTTCGAGGTAGACCTTGCGACTTCGGAGCGGCTGTCGGCGTTAGTGCCGGACGATCGGTTGCTGGTCGGCGAAAGCGGCATATTCACCCACGATGACTGCCTGCGGCTCGAACGCAGCGGCATCGGCACCTTCCTGGTCGGTGAAAGCCTGATGCGCCAGGACGACGTTGCCAATGCGACACGCGGCCTGCTCACGGGGTCGGCTGAACTTGCAGAGGCGAAGAACTAGATGGGCAAGCCCGCCCTCACCCATCTCGGCGCGCAAGGCCAGGCCCATATGGTCGATGTCGGCGATAAAGCCGAAACGCAACGGACCGCGATCGCCGAAGGGCACGTGACGATGCTGCCGGCGACGTTGAAGACGATCCTTGAAGGCGATGCCAAGAAAGGCGACGTGCTGGGCACCGCGCGCATTGCCGGCATCATGGCCGCCAAGCGCACGCATGAATTGATCCCGCTCTGCCATCCGCTGCTGCTCAGCAAGGTTTCCGTCGATATCGTCGCCGACGATGATCTGCCCGGCTTACGGGTAACCGCACTGGCGCGCGTCAGCGGCAAGACGGGCGTCGAGATGGAGGCGCTGACGGCCGCATCGGTGGCCTGCCTCACCATCTACGACATGGCCAAGGCAATCGATCGCGGCATGGTCATTTCCGGCATAAGGCTGGTCGAAAAGATCGGCGGTAAGTCGGGCCGCTACCGCGCGGACGCATAAGATGGCCCTTTTACCGGTCAGCGAAGCGCTTGACAGGCTGCTTGACGGCGCCGGGCCGGATGGCCGCGAGACCGTCGCGCTTCGTGATGCCGCCGAGCGGGTGCTGGCCGAACCGGTGATGGCGCGACGAACACAACCGCCTTTCGACGCAGCGGCCATGGATGGCTACGCAGTGCGCAGCCAGGACGTCGAACGGGCTCCGGTGAGGCTCCAGGTGATCGGGACGGCTCCCGCTGGCAAGCGTTTCGCCGGCGCTGTCGGTCCCGGTCAGGCCGTGCGCATCTTTACCGGCGCGCCGCTTCCCGAGGGCGCCGACGCCCTCGTCATTCAGGAGGACACCCGCAAGCTTGAAGACGACGAGGTCGAGATACTGGCGGCAGCCGCGGCCGGCCGTCATATCAGGCGAAAGGGACTCGATTTTTCCGAAGGCGATGTTCTGCTTAAGGCTGGGCGCCTGCTCGACCCTGCGGCGCTGTCGCTTGCCGCCGCGGCGAACCAGCCCAGCCTTGTGGTGGTCAGGCAGCCGCTGCTGGCCGTCATCGCAACCGGCGACGAACTTGTTCCGCTCGGCAGCGAACCCGGTCCTGACCAGATCATCGCCTCCAGTGCTTACGGCGTGGCCGCTATTGCCCGCTCGGTTGGAGCGCAAGTCCTCGATCTGGGCATCGCACCTGACCGAGAGGACGCCATTTCGGCGGCTATCAGGCAGGCGATGGCTGCGGGCGCCGACGTCATCGTCACGCTCGGCGGAGCTTCCGTCGGCGATCACGACCTCATCCGCGACGTGCTGTCGGACGAGGGAATGCGCCTCGATTTCTGGAAAATCGCGATGCGGCCCGGCAAGCCGCTGATGTTCGGCCGGCTCGGCCGCACGCGTTTCCTGGGCACGCCCGGCAATCCCGTCGCCGGTCTGGTCTGCTCGCATCTTTTCCTGAAGCCGCTGCTGGCGCGGCTTGGCGGACGAGACTACGCGCCCGACATTCTCGCTGCGTCGCTGGGCTCGCATATGCCTGCGAACGACCTGCGACAGGATTATGTGCGCGCGACCCTCAGCAGTAGCGCCAACGGGCTCGTCGCCACGCCATTCGGCGTGCAGGATTCTTCGATGGTCAAGACTTTCGCGGATGCCGATGCATTGATCGTTCGCGAGCCGTTTGCGCCCGAGGCCGCAGCCGGCGATCCCTGCGCCGTCATTCGTCTGCGTTGACCCATACAATCGACTATTTTTAGCCGTCGTCCCGGTGCGTTGCGGGTCTCGGCCATTCATTCAAATTTTAATCGATTTTTCGAAAAGTTTAATTCGTATTTTATACTTACTCTATTCAAACTTGTCGACAGTTTCTTCTAGTATTTAGTCAATGTCTACTTCGGGATTTTGCGTGACATAAATTCGCCTCTGTCATTGTGGCCTCAAACGGGGAGACGTCACAATGATCAAAGCGGGCGCGGTGTCGCTGCTACTGGCGGCGGTATGTGGACTGAGCGGCTTTTCGGGAGCAGCCAACGCTTCGGAAGCGTTCATGCATGTTGCCGGCCGCACCACGCAGCCGGTTGGGCATTACGAATTCTGCCAGACCGTCCCTGAAGAGTGCAGTCAGAAGACCACCAGCAAGACGCCGGTCCAACTGACACGCAAGCTCTGGGCAGCGATCGTCGACATCAACAACAACGTCAATGTCTCGGTTGAGCCGCGCACCGACATGGAGATGTGGGGTCAGGAGGAGCATTGGTCCTATCCGGAAGGCTTTGGCGATTGCGAGGATTATGTGCTGGAAAAGCGCCGTCAATTGATGGCGCTTGGCGTGCCTGCCGGCAGCCTCTTGATCACCGTGGTGCGCCAGCCGGATGGCAGCGGTCACGCGGTGCTTACCATCCGCACTTCGGCCGGCGAGTTCATTCTCGACAATCTTGAGCCACGCGTTCTTGCCTGGGCCGACACCGAATACACCTATCTGAAGCGGCAGTCCGAACGGCACTCGGGCGTCTGGGTCCAGATCAATGACGGCCGTGCCGACGCCGTTGCCAGCGTGAAGTAAGCGTTCCAGGAACCCTTTTCCTGGCGTCGCGTCCAAACACTATCGGAGCGGTTCACCTGTCATCGGAACCGCTCCAGCGAAAAACCCGGTCGAGTCCCCCACCTCCCCGTCCCCAACGACCGGGTTCAGGAGCCGGCCCAGTCCCCGGGCCGGCTCCGCCGTTCTGGCGCAGGCGTCAGATCGCCTGCAGTCCGGCCTTGAACCGACGGGCATTGTCTACGTAGTGGCGGGCTGACCTGCGAAGCCTTTCGATGGCGCTCTCGTCAAGCACCCGCACCAGCTTGGCTGGCGCTCCGACAATCAGCGAATTGTCGGGAAACTCCTTGCGTTCGGTCACCAACGCACCGGCGCCGATCAGGCTGTTCTTGCCGATGCGGGCGCCGTTCAGCACGATCGCACCCATCCCGACAAGGCTGTTGTCGCCAATGGCGCAGCCATGCAGCATCGCTCTGTGGCCGATTGTGCAGCCGACGCCTATCGTCACCAGAAAGCCCGGATCGGTATGAACGACCGTGTGCTCCTGCAAATTTGTGTCGGCACCGATGATTATCGGCTCATTGTCGCCTCGCAATACCGCGCCGAACCAGATGCCGACATTACGGCCGAGCCGCACGTTGCCGATAACGGTAGCGTCCGGCGCGATCCAGTTGCTCGCCTCCTCCTCGAATTGCGGCCGTATTCCGTCCAGCGCGTAAAGCGTCATGTCTCACCTCGAATCTGCAATCGTCGATTTTTACCGTCCATTTACCATAACGCAGCACAGTCCTTCTGTGCCCTCAAGGCACAAAGGTGCGAAACTATCCGAGACACTCATCATGCAGCATACGGAGACGCCGGAGGGAGCAGATTTGGTTCGCCCGATCGGCACGTCCTCGATGCTGAAGATTTTCTACGCCTTCCTTGTACTGGCGTTGCTGTCGGTGGCTCTCAATCTCGGTGGGAAGTGGCTTGGTCGCTCAATGGCTATGGCTGGGCACAGCGACGACACCACCTTGCACGAGATCGTCATCGGCAACGATGTGATGGTAGCGCCCGCCAATACGATTCGCTTTGCCCATGCGCGGCGCGACGGTGTTGCCCCGCGCCTCGACCTTTATCTGCGTTGGCCGGATATGGACGGCTATACGCGCGCTGCTCGCGACGCTTTCGACAATGTGGACGGCACGCGTCGAATCCTTTTCCTGTCCTTCGAGGAACGGATGATGTCGCGAGACATGAGCGGGCGTTTCGAGCCGATCTACAGTTCGCTGATCGTGCAGCCCGGCCAGCCGGGTCCGAACGGGGTTACCGTTTATGACTTTACAGCCGGATCGGGTTATCTCAACGAAATACTGGCAGTTGCCGCCCGCCCCGGACAAGAGCCTTTCGTCGCACGGTGCTTGACCGGACAAAACGCCAGGGAGTCACTGGCGCCCTGCGCACGCGACATCGATGTCGGCGGCAATCTCAGCCTCACCTATCGTTTTCCTGAAGAGCTGCTGGCCGAATGGCCGGCCTTGGAGTCGGCCATGATTGCCAAGGCCGCCCAGTTCTTGAAAACCGGCGGCTGAAGCTGGCCGGAATTAGTTGAGGTCGATGTCCAGAATGGCCATCGAGAAATTGTAGTCACCATCCTCTTCGTCCTTGAAGACGATGCCGAGGAATTCCTCGCCGACATAGACTTCAGCCGAATCTTCCTTGCGCGGCCGGGCCTTCACCTGCATCTGCGGGTTCTGGAAGGTCCGCTTGAAATAGGCGTCGAGTTTTCTGATTTCTTCGGGTTTCAAGCTTCTTCTCCCACAAAGGCCACGTTGATTGAGACGCGCTTCTGGCATGGCAGAGGCGACAATGTAAAGGCGAGGCGGGTACAAAGTCGGGCATGCGAACCCCGGTCGCCCGCTCCGGCATCGAGGTCGGATCGACAGCCGCCAGATCGTCAGATATCGAAGCTGACGATTTGGTCGAGCGCGTGTTGCGGCAGGAATTGGTCCATCTGGCGCGAGGGCTGGTCGCAGCCGGTTTCCCCGACCACGCGGGCTGGCACTCCGGCAACCGTTTTGTTGTGCGGCACCGAGGCCAGCACGACCGACCCGGCCGCGATCTTCGAGCAATGTCCGACTTCGATATTCCCGAGAATTTTAGCGCCAGCACCGATCAGAACGCCGTGGCGAATCTTGGGATGCCGGTCGCCCCCGGCCTTGCCGGTACCGCCAAGCGTCACGCCATGGAGAATGGAGACGTCATCCTCGATGACTGCCGTCTCGCCGACCACGAGACCGGTCGCATGATCGATGAAGATGCCCCTACCCATCCTGGAGGCCGGGTGGATATCGGTCTGGAACACGGAGGAGGAGCGGCTTTGCAGATAGAGTGCAAAATCACGCCGGTCCTGGTTCCAGAGCCAGTGCGCGAGCCGATGCGTCTGGATGGCGTGAAAGCCCTTGAAATAAAGCACCGGCATCAGAAAGCGGTCGCAGGCGGGATCGCGGTCATAATAGGCCTGGATGTCGACGCGCACCGTTGCCGTCCATTCAGGATTTTCGCGAACCATCGTCTTGAAGCTCTGGCGGATGAGGTCCGCGCCAAGATCAGGATGGTCAAGCCGTTCCGCGAGCCGGTGGATGACGGCATCCTCAAGGCTCTCCTGGTTCAGGATGGTGGAATAGAGAAAAGCCGACAGCAGCGGATCGCCGGATGCCGCTTCCTTCGCCTCGTCGCGAACCGAACTCCAGATAGGGTCTACTGGCTGAAGCGTTCCCGCGCGCACCGTACTCGTGCTAGTCATGGTCTCGTCTCCGTATCCTGCCAAATTACCGACCCCGCCGCTGGAGCATGATCCCGAGCAAGACCGTAAACGAAAGCCCGGAACGTGAGTTCATTACACGCGGATGACCGATGCTCCGATGTTGCGGCTTTATAAGCCACACCATAACATGATTGAACCCAATTTTCCTTAGTGCATCGTCAATTGGCGTGTATCTGCTTCTTTTCAAGCCGGAGCGGAGAAGAATCGCGACAATTGCGACAGGCCGCGGAAGCCGTCGTGCCCCGCTAGAGCGGGTTTGCAGCAAAAAAATCGAGAACCCTTTGCTTGAACGTGCGGTCGCCGACGGAAAGCATATGGTCCCTGCCCTCGATGTCGAAGCTTTCGGCGTTCGGCATGAGGGCGGCAAGCGCGAAAGCTGACCCGGCAATGTCGTCCGTGGTTCCGACCGCCACCAGCGTCGGCTGGTTGATGCGGCTGATTTCGGCCTCGCTCAAAAGCGCGCGAGAGGTCGAAATGCAGGCGGCAAGTGCCCGCCGGTCGCTTCTGGTCTGGTCGGCGAAGGCACGAAACGACTTGCCGCGAGGATGGGTGATGCCGGCCGGATCAGGTGCAAGCAGCGCCTCGGCGATCGGATCCCAGTCGCCGACGCCGTCAACCATGCCGTAGCCAAGCCCGCCAAACACCAGCGTGGCCACCCTTTCAGGTGCTTCGAGCGCGAGAAACGCCGCAATTCTCGCACCCATCGAATAGCCCATCACATGGGCTCGCTCGATTCCGAGATGGTCGAGCAAGGCGGCTGCGTCGCCGGCCATGTTCTCTGGCGTGTAGGCAGCCGGATCGTAGCTCTTGGACGACAGGCCATGACCGCGATTGTCTAGCGCGATCGTGCGGTATCCCGCTTCGGTCAGGGTTTTCACCCAACCCGGCGAAACCCAGTTGACGATATGACTGGAAGCAAATCCGTGGATGAGAAGCACCGGTTCGCCTGTGCCCGCCTGCGGCAGGCGGTCCTCGAACGCAAGATCGAAACCTTCATGCGTAAAAAACTGGGTCAACCGGCGTGTCCCCTCGGTGGCTATTGCGGGCGCGTGCCATCCATCACTGGATGGCGGCTGAGATCACCGGGCGCTATTCCGGCTTTTTCAGCCGTCCCCGCGTTGAGCTCGAGCACGTAGCGCACCGGCTCTTGCGGCGCAATCAGTGCTTCCGACAGCGGCTCGCCGCGCTTGACCGCCTTGACCCTGCCATCTTCGCCGATGAACAGCAGGTCCAGCGGCAGCGGCGTGTTCTTCATCCAGAAGCCGACGGCCTGTGTCCCCTCGAACACGAACAGCATGCCGTGGTCGGCATCCATCTGCTTGCGAAACATAAGGCCCGCCGAGCGCTCGTCCGGATCGTCAGCGATCTCGATGGTGAAGGATTTGGGTCCGGTGGCGGTCTCGACCACCAAGGGTGCCGGATCGACAGCCAGCACCATCGCCCGGCCATCCGCCCAAGAAGGCGCTGATGCGGTGAGAAGGAAAAAACCCGCTGCGATGGCGGCGCCGATTGCAGCGAATGTTTGTTGTGACATCGAGAATACCCGTTCGAACCTGGCGTCTCAGTGCGAGACTGGCAAGGTTCCGATATCAGGGTGAATTTCGGCGGCCATAAGGCCCTTGTCACCGCGCCCGAAGCGCACAAGCACCACCTGGCCCGGCCGCAGTTCGGTCAGCCCATAGCGGCGAAGCGTCTCCATGTGCACGAAAATGTCTTCTGTCCCCTCGCCGCGCGTCAGAAAACCAAAGCCCTTGGTGCGGTTGAACCATTTCACCAGCGCACGCTCGAGGCCGCTTTCGGCTACAACCGACACATGCGTCCGCTGTTCGGCGGAATCGGCGGGGTTTACCGCGGTCGAATTGTCCATCGACAGGATATGGAAAGCCTGCAGGCCGCGCTCGCCCTGCTTGGCAAGGCAAACGACGCGCGAACCCTCCAACGCAGTCTGGAAACCGTCGCGTCGCAGGCAGGTCACATGGAGAAGCACATCCCCAGAGCCATCGTCCGGGAGGATGAAGCCATAGCCTTTGGCCACGTCGAACCACTTTATGGCTCCCGAAACCTCGACCAGATCGGCAGTCTCGCCGACCTCGCCGCGGTTCGAGGCTTGGCCTCCAGTCACGCCCCGCCCCTTGAAAGAGGCCCTGTCCCCCATGCGACTGTACCTTTTTCCCGCGTTTGATTCTCGGATTTAGAATAACACTCCGCGTTCGCCACAGTGCAAGACCCCCTTTGCCTTTTTCCCCGATTCAACCGGTGGTATGCCTAACCGGGCTTTTCGCGGACGGCAAGCGGCAGACCGGCTGTTTCCTCTTGGCTCGCCACGCTTTCTCCTACCGCCTTGGGCATGCCGAAACAGGTTCCCACTTTCAGCGCCGATGCCCTATGTTTCCGGGAATCGAAACGCAAGGAACGGCACGATGCGCTATCTGCACACCATGGTCCGCGTCTCCGACATAGACGCTTCGCTCGACTTCTACTGCGCCAAGCTCGGGCTGGTCGAAGTGCGGCGCTTCGAGAGCAAGGAAGGCCGTTATACCCTGATTTTTCTGGCGGCTCCCGAAGATGAACATGCCGGCATAACCGAGAGGGCTCCGCTGATCGAGCTGACGTACAACTGGGACCCTGAAGACTACACCGGCGGGCGCAATTTCGGCCATCTCGCCTACGAAGTGGACGATATCTATGTGACTTGCCAGCGGCTGATGGACAATGGCGTGACCATCAATCGCCCGCCGCGCGATGGCCACATGGCATTCATAAGGTCGCCGGACGGGATTTCCATAGAACTGCTGCAAAAGGGGCCGGCCAAGGAGAAGGCGGAGCCTTGGGCTTCGATGAGCAACACCGGCGTCTGGTAGCGGGTTCCTTAACTTTCAAAGTCGCCGGAAGCGCAGCAATGTTTGCGCTTGTCCTTCGGCGTGCTAACACCTCGACAAGCCAAATTGCCGGGATGTGTTTGCCATGAAGGACGTGCTGAAGGAACTCGAGCGTCGCCGCAAAACAGCCCGGGCCGGCGGCGGCACGGCGCGCATAGAAGCGCAACACGCCAAGGGGAAACTCACCGCCCGCGAGCGCATAGAGATATTCCTTGATGAAGGCTCGTTCGAGGAGTTCGACATGTATGTCGAACACCGCTCGACCGATTTCGGCATGGAAAAGACGAAAATCGCCGGCGACGGGGTCGTAACCGGCTGGGGCACGGTCAATGGCCGCACGGTTTTCATCTTCGCCAAGGATTTCACCGTTTTCGGGGGCTCGCTGTCGGAAGCCCATGCCGAGAAGGTGGTGAAGGTCCAGGAAATGGCGTTGCGCAACCGCGCGCCGATCATCGGGCTCTACGATGCCGGTGGCGCTCGCATCCAGGAAGGCGTTGCAGCCCTCGGCGGCTATGCCGAGATCTTCCAGCGAAATGTGCTCGCCTCCGGCGTCATCCCGCAAATCTCTGTCATCATGGGTCCATGCGCCGGCGGCGACGTCTATTCGCCGGCCATGACCGACTTCATCTTCATGGTGCGCGACACCTCCTACATGTTCGTGACTGGTCC
The DNA here is from genome assembly GCF_047739745.1 of Borborobacter xinjiangensis. Classification (NCBI taxonomy): domain Bacteria; kingdom Pseudomonadati; phylum Pseudomonadota; class Alphaproteobacteria; order Hyphomicrobiales; family Phyllobacteriaceae; genus Borborobacter; species Borborobacter xinjiangensis. Next base: position 58,257 of record NZ_JBLLVA010000019.1, read on the forward strand.
GGATGTGGTCAAGACGGTCACCAACGAGACGGTGACGGCCGAGAGTCTCGGCGGCGCTTCGATCCACACGACCAAATCCTCCATCGCAGATGGCGCCTATGACAATGATGTCGAAACGCTGCTTCAGATGCGGCGGCTGATCGACTTCCTGCCGGCCTCCAACACCGCCGAAATTCCCGAGATCGAATGCTACCAGTCGGTCACCGACCACGATCTTTCGCTCGATCGCCTGGTCCCCGACAACGCTAACAAGCCCTATGACATCAAGGAATTGATCCTGAAGACGGTCGACGAAGGCGACTTCTTCGAGCTTCAGCCGAGCTTCGCCAAAAATATCGTCACCGGCTTCGGCCGCATCGAGGGTCGCACCGTCGGCTTCGTCGCCAACCAGCCTATGGTTCTGGCCGGCGTGCTGGATTCGGACGCTTCGCGCAAGGCGGCGCGTTTCGTGCGCTTCTGCGATTGCTTCAATATTCCGATCGTAACTTTCGTCGACGTTCCCGGCTTCCTGCCAGGCACGGCGCAGGAATATGGCGGTTTGATCAAGCACGGCGCGAAGCTCTTGTTCGCCTACGCCGAGGCAACGGTTCCCAAGATCACCGTCATCACCCGTAAAGCCTATGGCGGCGCCTACGACGTGATGGCTTCGAAGCATCTGCGCGGCGACATGAATTACGCCTGGCCGACGGCACAGATCGCGGTGATGGGTGCCAAGGGCGCAGTCGAGATCATCTATCGAAAGGATATCGGCGACGCCGACAAGATCGCCGCGCACACCGCGGCGTATGAGGATCGTTTTTTGTCGCCCTTCGTTGCGGCCGAGCGCGGCTATATAGACGAAGTCATCATGCCCCACTCGACCCGCCGGCGAGTGGCGCGGGCGCTGCGTCTGCTACGCAACAAGAACCTCGAAAACCCATGGAAGAAACACGACAACATCCCGCTGTAACGCTGAAGGGAGCTGTCATCCGATAGTGTCGTCGCGGTCAATGCGACGAGCGAACCACCTCATTGAAAGCGTCGAGGTCGACATAGAACCATCTGGTAATCTCGCAGATCATTTCTTCATGGTCCAAGCCCCACGACCGCAGGATATTCACCGCAGTCAGAATATCCACCGGCTCGGTGAGACGTGGTTTCGAACAATCGTCGATTGTGTGTTTCATCGGCCTCCCTTGTCCGATCGCGTGAACACCAACACCAACGAAAATATGCGTATCAATATGGGATCAGTTACTTGCGCGGGCCTTGTGGCCGGGCTGAACCTTCGATCCATCGACGGGACTGACGCGGATGATCGGCCCGACTCACCAGGGCCACCGTGAATCGTAACACGGCCGGCACAGTTCTCGTCAATGTTGGCCGCTTGAGCCCGGGTGTCCGCATCACTTAAACAATATCATCAAGGAAACTCTCAACGGGCACGAAGGTAAGATCCGCCATGTCGCTCACTTTCCACTATCATCCGCTCGCTTCGTTCTGCTGGAAGGCGCTGATCGCGCTTTACGAAAACGACACGCCGTTTCAGCCGGTGATCGTCGATCTCGGCAATGAAGCGTCCCGCGCCCAGTTCCTGAAGCTCTGGCCGATCGGCAAGATGCCGGTGTTGCGTGACGATGCGCGCGATCAAACGGTGCCCGAGACGACCATAATCATCGAATATCTCGATCGGCATTATTCCGGCCGAACGCGCTTCATTCCGCAGGATACGGATCTTGCCTTGCAGACCCGCCTGCGTGATCGCTTCTACGACCACTACGTCCATCAGCCGATGCAGAAGATCGTCACCGACAGGATTCGTCCGGCCGGGAGCAACGACGCGCATGGCGTGGAGCAGGCAAAGTCGATGCTTGCCACCGCCTATCGCATGATCGACGAAACGATGAGCGCAAACCGCTGGGCAATGGGCGAAGCCTTCACGCTTGCCGATTGTGCTGCCGCGCCGGCGCTCTTTTATGCCAACAAGGTGCTGCCGTTCGAACAGACGCATGCGAATGTCGCAAGATATTTAGGGCGCCTGATGCAACGCCCCTCCTTCGCCCGAGTTGTGGAAGAGGCACAGCCCTATTTCGGACTGTTCCCCCAGGAAAGACCCGAACGCTCCTGACCAAAGGAGACAAACATGCTTGGACAGAAAAATGCGGCTGCGAATATCGCGGTCAAGAATCTCGAAACCGCCAGCAAATTCTACGAAGATGTCCTCGGTCTGACAAAGGTCGGCGCTCAAGGCGAGGAACTCGTCGTCTATCGCAGCGGAAACACGACCATCAATGTCTACCGGTCGCAGTTTGCCGGAACCAACAAGGCAACGGCCGTCACATGGGCCGTTGGCGACGAACTGGAAAAGATTGTGGCGGCGTTGGAAGCCAAAGGAGTGACTTTCGAACACTATGACATGGAGGGGCTGACGCGACAGGGTCACCTTCACATCGCCGGAGATATGAAGGTTGCCTGGTTCAAGGATCCGGACGGCAATATCCTGAACCTGATCAACGAATAGAACGCGCATGCCGCTGGGAAATCAGCCGGAGGCAATATGGTATGAAATTCCTGAAATCGCCAATATTTGAAATTTCGTTCCTTCGGTAAGCTTGGCGGTTCTGACACGTTCAGCTCCATATCATCCTCCGGCACAAGCCGGACAAACCTCAGGACCAAACACCATGAAATGGCTGAATTCACTGCTCGTTGCCGCCGCCATACAGTTGTTGGCGCTGGCGCCGGGCTACGCCGGCGCCAATCTCGAAAACGTCAAATCGGCCGGCGTCTTAAAGATCGGCACCGAGGGCACCTACGCTCCCTTTACCTTTCACGACGCTTCGGGCGCCCTTGTCGGCTTCGACGTCGAGATCGGCCAGGAAATCGCCAAGCGCCTCGGCGTGAAGGCGGAGTTTCTGGAAGGCCGTTGGGATGGGTTGATCGCCGGCCTCGATGCCAATCGCTATGACGCGGTGATCAATCAGGTCGGCATCACCGAGGAGCGGAAGCAGAAATACGATTTCTCCGACCCTTACATTGCCTCCAAGGCGGCGCTGATCGTGCGCGCCGACAATGAGGAGATCAAGACGTTCGCAGACCTCAAGGGCAAGAAGTCGGCTCAATCGTTGACCAGCAATTTCGCCAAGCTTGCCGAAGCCTCGGGTGCGGAGCTGGTCGGGACCGACGGCTTCGATCAGTCGATTCAGCTCGTGCTCAACGGTCGGGCCGATGCGACCATCAATGACAGCCTGTCATTCCTCGACTTCAAGAAGCAGAAGCCCAACGCAGACGTGAAGATCGCCGCCACCGAGGACAAGGCAGACTACTCCGGGGTCATCATCCGCAAGGGAGAACCGGAGCTTCTCGCAGCGATCAACGATGCGCTGAAGCAAATTCACGCCGATGGAACCTATCAGAAGATTTCGGAAAAATATTTCGGCCAGGACGTCTCGAAATAACTGTTTCTTCCAGCGTGGCGGATCGGTCCTCGGATCGATTCGCCGTTTATATTGAAGGACACTTCTCTCTATTTCTCCGGGCAACTCGGTCCTGGATTTCGTGACCGGTAGCACTTTGAATCAACGCATGATCCTTCCAAAAATCGATTCAAGCCTGCAATTGCACCGGAACACTTGTAACCTTGCCCGGCCATCTGACCGGAGGACACGCATTGCCCCATTGGCTTGAATTGATGGTGAGTTCGCTCGGGCCCTTATTGTGGGCAGCGCTGATATTCACTGCGCCGCTGACCCTGCTTTCCTTCGCCTTCGGCATAGTCGTCGGCCTGGTCGTCGCGCTCATCCGCCTGTTCGGTCCGGCGCCGCTGGTGCCTGTGGTGCGCTTCTATGTCTGGATCATCCGCGGCACGCCGCTTCTGGTTCAGCTTTTCCTTATCTTTTACGGCCTGCCAAGCATTGGCATTGTCCTCGACGCATTTCCTGCCGCGCTGATCGGCTTCACGCTGAATGTCGGCGCCTATACGTCCGAAATCATCCGCGCGGTGATCGGCTCGATACCGAAAGGCCAGTGGGAGGCCGCCTATTCGATCGGCATGACCTGGCCACAGGCGATGCGCCGGACGATTCTGCCGCAGGCGGCGCGCGTCGCCGTGCCGCCGCTTTCCAACACTTTCATTTCGCTGGTCAAGGATACGTCGCTTGCGGCGGCAATCACCGTGCCCGAGCTGTTTCAGGCCTCGCAACGCATCGTCGCTACCACCTACGAGCCGCTGATCCTCTATATAGAAGCTGCGCTGATCTATCTGGCGATGAGTTCGGTTCTCTCACATCTGCAGGGCCGGCTTGAGCAGCGCCTGGGGCGCTACGGCGGCTACATCGAGGCGCACGCATGATCGGCTTGGAGAACATCGAAAAGCGGTTCGGCGATCACACCGTCCTGAAAGGCGTTACGGTCGACATCGAGGAAGGCAGCGTGACGGCGCTGGTCGGTCCCTCGGGTGGCGGCAAGAGCACGCTGCTCAGATGCATCAACCTTCTGGAAATCCCGACGTCCGGCACTGTCAGGATCGGTAGCGATAGGCTGACCTTCCACCCGGGCGCCAAAGTCGCTACGAGCGCCATCCAGCGACTGCGCCGTCAAACAGGCATGGTGTTTCAGAATTTCCAGTTGTTTCCACATCGCACCGCGATAGAAAACATCATGGAGGGGCTGACAACCGTGTTGAAGTGGCCGCAGCAGCAGGCGCGCGAGCGGGCGCTGGCGCTGCTCGAAAAAGTCGGCATGGCTCACAAGGCCGATGCATGGCCCGCGACACTTTCCGGCGGCCAGCAGCAGCGCGTGGCTATTGCCCGCGCATTGGCGCCCTCGCCCAAGGTTCTGCTATGCGATGAGCCGACCTCGGCGCTCGATCCCGAACTCGCCGAGGAGGTGGTCGAGGTGCTGAGCCAACTCGCCCGTGAAGGCACGACGATGGTGATGGCGACTCACGATCTGCGACTGGCCTCCAACATTGCCAAAGAAGTCGTCTTTCTGGATGCCGGGGTGGTCGTGGAATCCGGTCCTGCGCGCAACGTCTTCACCAACCCGCAACGCGAACGCACCAAGCGCTTTATCGCCACGCTGACGCAGGAAGCAGCAAGGGGCGGCCACGCGGGAGAGTAGGCGCTGGAGTGAATCCGGTTTTCTGAAAATCCGATGCTTCAACAAAGAGATAGATCGACAATATGCGTCCGTCGGGACCGCCGCGCGTCGATCTAGTGGCGTCTTGCGTGCACCAGGTACGCGTCGATTGTCGTTTCGCCCAGCCATTTCGCGGCCTCTAACCGGTGCAAGCCCTCGACAAGTACATAGCGCTTGCCGTCAGGACGCACTTGGATTGGCGTCTGCAAGCCGTTTTCGACGATGCTCTCCGCGATTACTCGCACGGTGTCGGGGTGCAGCGTCTTGCGGCGCGCCATCGGAACATAGATCTGGTCGATCGGAATTTTGTGCAGCCTCAACATGACATCTCATGATCGACGCTTTGCGGCGACATGTCCACGTGTGAAGATGGCGCGCCAAAAGCTGCTCGGCCGGGCGTGATTGGCATCACACTCCGGCCGAGCGCCCTCCCGCTTGAGGGCAGTTCTAAGCTGCCTTGCGCGGGAGGTCCCGCCCTACATTCCACATGACGCAATGGACGTGCCGGACTGAAAGCGGCCGGTAGCGAGGGATGCTGTGCAAGACTATTCAAGTGGTTAGTACAAGTTCTTCACCTTTCCGTGGAAAAGTGGCACGCCGGAACTGATCCATTCTGGGCAGAAGCAGCCCAAAGATGCACAGGTGGTGTCCGATAATCAGACAGGAGCAGGTCTGTCGCACCATCGCGAGCGCGCCGGCAATCAGTCCAGTTCTGCAACGACATCCGCCGAGAAGCGCATTTCCCGCATGGGACGGACCGCCTGTGTCGTCGCGTCATAGGTCGGATGCGCCTTGTAGGCGGCCAGCGCCGCAGCGTCGGCGAACTCGGCATAGACGACAATGTCGATCCTGTCGCAAAGCGGATCGACCTTGGTGTTGATGGTTACTTCAAAATGACTTGAATAAGGAATCGTGCCGAGCGCAAGCAATCGGGCGCGAATGGCTTCGACGTCTTGCCGCTGTTTTGCGCTGAAAAAAACGATATGCCGGATCAACCCAGCCTCCTGAACTTTGCCGGGGTCTTTTGAGTTGCCATCGCTTCGACGTCAATGCGTTCGTTATGGTCTTTCCGCCGCACCCTTAACCAAGACCGATATAGTTAGCTGCGTAACGCAGCATGCGCACGCTCTGGTCCAGATAACGTCCGTCATTGGAAAAGGCATCCCAGATCAGGAAACCGGTGACGAGACAAACGGCGATCACATAGCGCATGGCTTACCGTCCTTGAATGTTACGAAATTTTTTCTCATGCTGTGAAAATTCGGCGCTGTGGCAGCGCGAACAGGGAATGTCGCCGGTCGGCCCGGAATTTCTTCGGTCGGTCCTATCTTGCAAGAAGATCATGGAGGGAGAAGCATGGACGATCAAGCCGGAAGGAATCCGCAAACCTGGCCCGAGGTAGCGGCTTGGCGCAAAGCCGAACGCGCCCGGCTGATCGAGGAACGCCTGGCCATACCGGCCGAAGAACGCGCCGCCATGTCGCAGCGCATTGCGCAGGGTCTTGATGCCGCCATCGGCCCCGTCGCAAACATTCGGGTCAGCCTTTACTGGCCCTTTCGCGGCGAACCCGACCTGCGCGCATGGATGGGATCGATCATCGAGCGCGGTGGCAGCGTCGCCCTGCCCGTTGTCATCGAAAAGGCGCATCCGCTGGAATTTCGCGCCTATAAACCCGGCGACCAACTGGAAAAAGGCGTCTGGAACATCCCAATCCCGGCCGCTGGCGAACGTGTGTTGCCCGACGTGGTGATTTCGCCCATCGTCGGCTTCGATGACAGGAATTATCGCCTCGGCTATGGCGGTGGCTTTTTCGACCGTACTTTGGCTGCGATGCCGAAAAAGCCGATGGTCATCGGTATCGGGTACAGCATGGCGCGGATCGCGACCATTCACCCGCAAACCCATGACATTCCGATGGACCGGATTGTCACCGAGCTGCCCGCATAGGCGGCTTGGTCCTATTGCGCCAATTCCGGCTTCATCCCGATCGCCGTGCGATCCACGATCTCACGCAGTGCGAAGGATGAATTGATCTTGGTGACATGGGGCAATGCCGACAGCCATTCCTTGTGAATCCGCTCATAGTCCGCAAGGTCTTTCGCGGTGACCCGCAATATGTAGTCATACTCGCCGGACAATAGATGGCATGAAAGGACATTGGGACAGCGTTTGACGGCCACTTCGAAGTCCGAAAGCGTCTTTTCAAACTGGCCGGACAGTGAAATATGCACGACCGCTGTCATCTGGTGACCGAGAGCGGCGTTCGACAGGCGCGCATGATAGCCCTGGATGATGCCGCTCTTCTCGAGATTATCGAGGCGGCGCGAACAGGCCGATTGTGAAAGGCCGGCCTTTTCCGCAAGCGCCGCATTGGGCATGCGACCATCCTTCTGCAGCGCCTCGAGAATGGCGATGTCGATCCGATCAAGCGGCATTCTTGGTGATTCCTTCGAAATTTTTGCGATTCTGTGCAACGAACGGCGTTCGAGCACAAGCTCTGCCGTAAATTTGCAAGGACGTCGAGCGGCTTCTGTGTTTTCATCGAGCGTTGGTGAAAATCCGCTGGCGCATCAGGCGCATGAAGCGTTCGGGTCGCGCCGGCAGTCTGAACCCGCACTTTCCGCTCGTTCAGACGATTCAGCCGCACGCCAAATGCGCGAACGCATGGAGGAATGGCAATGCGCGTCGGATGTCCCAAGGAAATCAAGAATCATGAATATCGCGTCGGGCTGACGCCGGCGGCGGTGCGCGAATATGTGGCTCATGGCCATGAAGTCCTGGTCCAAACCGGCGCGGGCGCAGGCATCGGTGCCGACGACAATGCCTACCGCGCGGCCGGTGCCGCAATTGCCGACAGTGCCGCCGATGTCTTTGCCAGATCCGATATGATCGTGAAGGTCAAGGAACCACAACGCGAAGAATGGGTGCAACTGAGAAGCGACCAGATTCTCTATACTTACCTGCATTTGGCGCCGGACCCCGAACAGGCACGCGGCCTCCTTGACTCCGGCGTGACGGCCGTTGCCTATGAGACGGTCACCGACGATCGCGGCGGCCTGCCATTGCTGGCGCCGATGTCGGAAGTGGCGGGGCGGCTCGCGATCCAGGCCGGCGCAACCGCCCTGCAGAAGCCCAATGGCGGTCGTGGAGTGTTGCTGGGCGGCGTGCCCGGAGTACCGCCGGGCAAGGTTGCCGTCATCGGCGGCGGCGTGGTGGGTCTCCATGCCGCGCGAATGGCGGCGGGTCTCGGGGCGGACGTGACCATCCTCGATCGGTCGATTCCGCGCCTGCGCCTCCTCGATGAACTTTTCGGCGGCCGCGTCCATACCCGCTTTTCGACTGTCGAAGCACTCGAAGAGGAATGCTTCTCAGCCGATGTCATCATCGGCGCAGTGTTGATCCCCGGGGCAGCCGCGCCAAAGCTGGTGACGCGCGAAATGCTTTCCGGCATGAAGGCCGGCGCGGTTCTGGTCGATGTCGCCATCGATCAGGGCGGCTGCTTCGAAACCTCGCACGCCACGACCCATGCCGAGCCGACCTATGAAGTCGACGGTGTGATCCACTACTGCGTCGCCAACATGCCGGGCGCGGTGCCGGTGACTTCGGCGCACGCGCTGAACAATGCAACCCTGCACTACGGCCTGCAACTGGCGGACAAGGGGTTGAAGGCGCTGGTCGATGAGCCTCATCTTCGCAACGGCCTCAACGTGCATCACGGCAAGATCACCAACCGTGCCGTGGCTGACGCTCTGGGCTATGAGATGATCGAGCCGAAAGCGGCGCTCGCCGCTTAAGGCATCGAAAGTCCGCCGACCGAGCGAAGGCTGGTTCAGCGACGGCTTAGTCAGCGCATGACGCTGGCGGAGCGTTCTTCGAACGTCATGGTGCGGATGGTTTCCTGCTTTTGGCCGACAGGCGAGAAACCGAGCTTCTGATAAAGCGGCAGTGCTGCGGGGTGGTCCATCGTGCAGGTCTGCACCGCAACGCGCTTAGGATGGTGCGACCAGGCAGCCTCGATCGCGGCACCGAGAAACCAGCGGCCGAGCCCCTGCCCCACCGCATGTTCCATCATGCCGAAATAGGCCAGTTCCGCTACCTGCGGCAGATGCGGCTTGATGTCGAAAAAGCCGGCGGGCGCGCCGTCGAGATAAAGCACGCGAACGTCGCGGTCTTCCCTATGCAGGCCGGCCGCAAGCTCCTCGTCATCAAGTCGCAATGCGTTGACCCACTCCCATTTCCGACCGACGCGATCCATCAGATAACGGTAGTAGTGCAGCGGCATTGCGCGCGCTTTCAACAAAGCGATCTGCCGGTTCATGGGCATCGGCGGATAGTGAGCCGGTGGCGCGCCCATCTCCAGAAACGTCACCGTGACCTGAATAGTCCGCGATTTGTCGTCCCCGCCCATGCTCAATTCTTGCCTGTGGCGACCGGAGTGTCGGCCTGCCCGCCCCACTCTGTCCAGGAACCGTCATAGAGCTTGTTGTCCTTGTGACCGAGGCTTTCCAAGGCAAGCGTGATGATGGCGGCGGTAACGCCGGAGCCGCAGGAGGTAACGACCGGCTTTGACAAATCCAGCCCGGCGGCGCGCAGCGTTGCTTCAAGTTCCTTCAAACCGAAAAGCTCGCCATCTTTCGACAGTGCGGATGACGGCACGTTTCTTGCCCCAGGCATATGGCCCGAGCGCAGCCCTGCTCGCGGCTCCGGGTCGGTGCCGGCGAAACGGCCGGCCGACCGAGCGTCGGCGATCTGACTTTCGCCACTGTCGACGATCCGCCGCATATCTGAGAGCGAAGCGACCCTGCTCGCGTCGAAAGCGGCATGGAAGATGCATGGCGCGATTTTGGTGGGCTGCGAGGTTACCGGGCGCCCTTGGGCTTTCCAGCGGTCGATGCCGCCATCGAGGACATAGACCTGGTAGACGCCCATGACCCGGAACATCCACCAGACGCGCGGCGCGGAGAAAATGCCCGGCCCGTCATAAACGACGATCGTATCGTCGGCCGAAATGCCCATCGAGCCGACATATTGCGAAAATACCTCTGGCGAAGGCAAGGTGTGCGGCAGATCGGAATCCGGATCGACAACCAGATCCTGATCGAAAAACACCGCCCCCGGAATATGAGCCGCGTCGTATTCGGCACGGGCGTTGCGCTTCTGCGCCGGCAGATACCAGGATGCGTCGATGATGGATACGCCCGGCTCCTCGAGGCGCTGCTGGAGCCAGTCTGCATCGATCACGAACGGGCTCTTTTCAGGCATCTGCGAACTCCAAATTCAATCGTGACGCATCATGCACATTCTTGACGGCAATTGAACGCCTGCCGCGATCATTACGTCGGCAGCGGCCCGAAACGGATGCGAAAGCGGCGATTCTCGCGACCCTTCTTCTCGATCTTGCCGATGTGGATCTCGCCGATCTCGCCTGTGCTGCGCACATGCGTTCCACCGCAAGGCTGGCTGTCGACCGCCGCATCCTCGCCAATGCAGACCAGCCGAATCTTGCCGTTTCCAGTCGGCGGGCGGACATTCTTGGACTTCACCAATCCCGGGTTGGCTGCAAGGTCCGCCTCTGTGATAAGTCGCGTGAACACTGGATGATCGGCCGCGACCAATTCCATGAGGCGGTTTGTGACCTCCTCCTTGGTGAACCCGGCATCGGGCAGGTCGAAATCGACGCGCGAATCATCTTCGCTGACCGCGGCACCGGTTATCGGAAACGGACAGACGACCGTCAGCAGATGGCAGGCGGTGTGCATGCGCATCAACAAGTGACGCCGCCGCCAGTCGATGGCAAGTGCCAGTTGTTCGCCCGTTTCCGGCAGCGCTTGATCCGGCGCCGGGACGTGGATGATCTCGTCCTTGGTCTCGCCGGTAATCGTCGCGGCAACCGCAATGCGGCTGCCATCAGAGCGCGTCAGGAAGCCGGTATCGCCCGGCTGACCGCCCGACGTGGCGTAAAATATCGTCCGGTCGAGGATGATTCCGCCGCGCTCGTTGATCGATACGACGGCAGCCGCCGCCTCTTTCGCATATGCGTCGTCGCGAAACAGCGCCTGGGTTGATGCGGGCCTCACGCCACGGCCTCGAACGGCACCGAAATCTCGGGCTGGCGATCCATCCATTCAGGGATCGGCAGGTCCTTGGCACGCAGGAATTCCGGATTGAACAGCTTCGACTGATAGCGTGTTCCATAATCACACAGGATCGTCACGATGGTCTTGCCGGGACCAAGATCGCGCGCCAGACGGATTGCGCCGGCGATATTGATGCCGGTGGACCCACCCATGCAAAGCCCCTCCTCCTGCACCAGATCGAAGATGATCGGCAGCGCTTCGGCATCTGGAATCTGGTAGGAGAAATCCGGTGTAAACCCTTGAAGATTATCGGTAATACGCCCCTGTCCGATACCTTCCGTTATCGAGCTCCCTTCCGCCTTCAGTTCGCCGCTGGTGTAGTAGCTGTAAAGCGCAGCACCCAGCGGGTCGGCGAGTGCGATCTTGACGGACTTGCGCTTGTCCTTCAGCCCCGCCGCCACGCCGGCCAGCGTGCCGCCGGTCCCGACGGCGGAGACGAAACCATCGACCTTGCCGTCGGTCTGCTCCCAGATTTCCTGCGCCGTGGTGCGGATATGGCCGTCGCGGTTTGCGACATTGTCGAACTGGTTGGCCCAGATCGCGCCATTGGGTTCGGTCCTGGCAAGCTGCTCGGCCAGACGTCCGGAGACTTTCACATAGTTGTTGGGGTTGCGGTAAGGCACCGCCGGCACCTCGATCAGTTCGGCGCCCAGCAGCCTCAACGCATCCTTCTTTTCCTGGCTCTGTGTATCCGGAATGACGATCACCGTGCGGTAGCCCAGCGCCTTGGCAACCACCGAAAGCCCAATGCCCGTGTTGCCGGCGGTGCCTTCGACGATGACGCCGCCCGGACGCAAAAGCCCTTTCTCTTCGGCATCGCGAATGATGAACAGACCGGCGCGGTCCTTGACCGACTGGCCGGGATTCATGAATTCGGCCTTGCCGAGAATCTCGCAACCGGTTTCCTCCGAGGCGCGATTGAGCCTGATCAACGGAGTGTTGCCGATTGCGTCGATAACCGAGCGGTACATGAAAAAATTCCTTACCTGGTGAGATTTCCGACACTAAAAACCACGCTCGGCGCTTTCAAGGCTGGATTTGGCCTGGCCCAGACGCAATTTGGACATTTCGGCGAGCGCTTGGTACAGAATGAGAAGAATTTTCTCGTGTCCAGCACAAAGACACTGTTGCGCCGTCCAGCCACTGGCGCGTTGCCATCCTGTCGTTGCATGGATATTCACCGGCGTCTCTTTCCGAGCCACAGTTCGAATCACGGATAACGGAACGCTTCATGCCAGAACTGTACCGGGCCAATCCCAAGGATGGCGTCGCCTGGATAACCGGCGCCAGCACCGGGATAGGCCGCGCACTTGCCCTGCGACTGGCTGCGGAAGGCTACACCGTCGCGGCAACCGCGCGCGACGCGGAACGGCTTTCATCCCTGTCTGAAGAAGCTTCTATAATAAACAGAAATATAATCTCTTTTCCCTGCGACGTTACCGATCAGGAGCAGATGGCGAAGACAGTCGCCGAGATCGAACGTGCCGCCGGCAAGATCGTTCTGGCGGTTTTCAACGCCGGCTGCTACTTCCCCACGCGCGGCGACCGCCTCGATGCGCTAAACATTCTGAACACCTTCGACATCAATCTGTTCGGCACGGTCTATGGGCTGGTGCCGGTGGTTGATTTCATGCGAGCGCGCGGCCGTGGTCATATCGTCTTCATCGGCTCCGCTTCGAGCTATTTCGGCTGGCCTTCCGCTGCGGCCTACAGTGCATCGAAAGCGGCGCTGGCAACGATGGCGGAAGCCCTCAAATACGATTTCGACAAGATGAATATCAGGCTGCAGGTGCTCAATCCCGGCTTTATCGACACGCCACTTACCGAAAAATACAGCTTCTACATGCCGGGCCTGATGTCGGTGGACGACGCATCGGCGCGAATGGCCCGCAGCCTTCGGACCGGCGGTTTCGAGTCCAGCTTCCCCAGACGATTCACCCTGATACTGAAGGCCCTGAATATCCTGCCGTTTTCACTCCGTTACCGGCTGGTGCGCAAACTCACCGGGTGGGAAATGCGTCCCTTGGCAAAAGCGCGCAAACCACGCCGGTAACAGGCTTAAAGGGCAATCACGCCTTTATCCGGCCGGGCATCGCGGGCGAACAAATAGATTAACAGCGCCGAGGCTAACATCGCCGCGTAAAAGGCAAACAGCATCACGTAAGCCGCTTCCGGCGCGCCCGGCACGTGGCTCGCCGTTACCACGCCGCCGGTGGCGAACTGCATCAGGCCGACGCCGCCGATGGTGAAGAAGTTCATCAGGGTAACGCCGCGGCCGATCAGGTGCACCGGCAGGAAAGCACGCGCATGGGCCATGATCAGCCCGTAGCTGCCGCCGGATATGCCGATCAGCACCAGGACTATCGTGGCGAGTGTCAAACTCGTCACCGGATTGAGCGCAAGCCACGAAATCGAAAGCAGGCTGACCAAACCGCCACCTACGGCAACCCATTTGCGGGTTTTGAAGATCTGATCGAGCGGACCATAGACAAACGCGCCCGCCACCATCGACAATGCCATGAACAGCGTCACCTCGCCGATGAGGATGGTGTCGGCTCCATAGAGATCGGCCAGATATGGTCCGGCCCATAGACCGCGAATGCCGACCGAAGGAGCATAGGCAATCGCCGCGAGCGGAATGATCGGCCAGAGCACCTTCAGCCGCAGCAATTCGACATAGCCGGACAGGCCGGTGCTTCCGGCCTGCATCTCCGCCGGCTTCTCCGGGTCGCGCACCAAGGCGAAAATGGCGACGGCAGCCAAAAGCGTTATCAGACCCAGCCCCGCCATAACGAGGCGCCAACCGAAGGCTTCCGCAGCATTGGCGAGTGGTGAAGCGCCGATAACGTTGCCTGCGGTTCCAAAGGCGACCATCCACGAGGTCAGCACCGCAAACCGCGCCGGCGGATAGATGCGCGCGAAGATGAACACCGCTGCCATCAGCACTGGCGCGCAGCCGAACCCGATCAGCCCCATGGCAACCGTCACCATCCATGGGGTCGAGGCGGCCGCGAACAGGAGCGCTCCGCCCCCACCGCAGGCAGCCAGCATGGCAGCCGTCGTTCGCTTGGGCCCATATCGATCAAGCCACACGCCGATGGCGAACTGCGCCAGTGCAAAGCTGAGAAAAAACGCGCCTGATGCGGCGGAGAGATCGCCTTTGGTGGCGTCGAGCTCGGCACTGAGAACAGGAGTCAGCACCGCAAGGAAGGTACGGTAGAACTGCGACAGCACATAGGCGAAGGCGAGCGTCACGATACCGGCCAAAGCGTGCCCTCCCAACGAACAGGGCGGCCGAAGCAATCGCCCCAACCGCCCTATCGCACGATTTGATATTTCGCAATTGGACCATGTTCCTCGGGAACTCGGGTCCAGATGCCGGATCAGGCGGCCTGCGCCGGTTTGCGGCCACCGAAGCTCCGGCGCTTGCCGCGGAACGGTTTTCCGTTGCCCGGCCGGTCACCTGCCGGCTTGCCGGCGAATGGCTTCTTCGCGGTGCGCTCGCGTGGCTTTTCCTCACCGCGCGGCCGGTTGCCACCATTTCGATGACCGTTGCGCGCGCCCTCGGAGTGCTCCTTCGGGCCACGCTCATGCGTGCGACGCTCAGCGGTCCTCGGCTCGGGCTTCGGGTCCGGCTGGCCGAGATGATCGGCCGCGATCGGCAGTTTCATCCGGATGATGCGCTCGACCTGCCGCAACTTTGCGTTCTCGCCCGGATCGCAAAGCGTGATTGCAATGCCATCGGCACCGTTGCGACCGGTGCGGCCGATGCGATGAACGTAGCTTTCGGCTTCGTCCGGCAGTTCATAGTTCACGACATGGCTGATACCGGGAACGTCGATGCCGCGGGCCGCAATATCGGTCGCGACCAGGATACGCACCGAGCCGTCGCGGAAGCCGTTAAGCGCCTTCTGCCGAGCGTTCTGCGACTTGTTGCCGTGAATGACCGCTGCGTCGAAGCCATCGCGCTCCAGATCGCGGGTGACGCGATCCGCACCATGCTTGGTGCGGGCGAACACGATCACCTGCCGCATTGCCTCGTCGGCGAGCATCGCCGACAGCACGTGGCGCTTCTGCTTGACGCGGGCGAGCACCACGCTTTGCTTGATTTCAGCCGCCGTCGTGCCCTGCGGTGCAACTTCGATGTGCACCGGGTCCTTCATGATGGTGCGCGCCAGCGTCTCGATTTCAGCCGGCATGGTAGCCGAGAAAAGCGCGGTCTGACGGTCCTTGTGTGTTGCCTTGGCAAGGCGCCTGACATCGTGGATAAAGCCCATGTCGAGCATGCGGTCGGCTTCGTCCAGCACCAGCCAGCGCGTCTCCGACAGGTTGATCTCGCCCTCGCGCACAAGGTCGGTCAGACGCCCCGGCGTGGCGATCAGCACGTCCACACCAGGCGCCATTTTCTTGACCTGGCTGAAGCGCGAGACGCCGCCCAGCACCAGTGCGGTGGAAACGTGAAGACCCTTTGAAAGGGCCCGGATCGTTTCCTCGATCTGCACAGCCAGTTCGCGCGTCGGCGCAAGGATCAGCGCGCGTGCCGATTTCGGCGACCGTTTGGTGCCGAGACCGACGATTTTGGTTAGGATCGGAAGGCTGAAGGCTGCTGTCTTGCCCGAACCGGTCTGGGCAACAGCCAGGACGTCGCGACCAGCAAGATGGGCTGGAATAGCCTGCATCTGCACCGGCTTTGGCGTGTCGAAACCCGCGGCATGAGTGGCTTTGAGGAGGTTTCCGGTAATTCCAAGCTTGGCGAAACCTGTCGGTTCCGCAGTGTTTTCGTTCGTCAATTTATTCTTCTTTCATGCGGCCCCGGCCGCAAAGGAGGCTCGCGGCAGGGCGCTTACCCACCGGCGAAATCTATTATGGAAACGACAAGGCGGCGGGCGTGTCGTGCCCGCGCGGCTGCGCTGTCGTGCCGCGAACCAAAGGCTCGCAGGACTTTTTCTCCAATGACCGATTTGTCGGGAAGGAGAAACAGACGCAACCTGTCCCACTTTCGGGAGAGCCGGAAACCCGGCCCAAGCGCCTATGGGGCGCATATGGTCGATTTGGGACGAGAAAGCAAACAAATTTATGTTGCGGCGCAAAATCGGGGCGAACCAGTCAAATGGCCGCCGCCAGTTCCTGGAGTTTGAGGACGGTGTTCCAGTTGCGTGCCGTCGAGACAACCTTGAGCGTACGATCAATCACCGGCGGCAGCTTGGAGCGCCCAAACCCCTCCGGTGCGTGGAAATAAAGGATTTGGCCGCTTACGAAAATGCGTTCCTCGCCGGTCGTCCGGCCGCCAAGCGCATCGATATCTTCCTTTGCCGGCGCCTTGGATAGAACAAAGACATGCAACGTGGTGGGACGGTCGACAGCTTCGGGAAACGGATTCTCCTTGATCACCTTGGACCATGCCGCGCGGCTGACCAGCATGATGTCCTTCTCGAAGCCGAACTCCCGCTTGGAGATCGCCCTTATGTCGGCCGCCGTCTCGGCCTTGCTCTTGTTCGAAGCCAGAACGGCATTGCCGCTGTTGATGTAGGTGGCGACATGCTCGAGCCCGGCCGTGGTCAGCGCCTCGCGAAGCGGCTTGGTGGGGAGTTGGGTTGCGCCTCCCACGCCGCGAAACAGAACGATATAGACGGTCATGGCGCCTCCCGTCAGATCACCAACCCGGCGATGGTCTCATTGTCGGTGATGTCCTGATAGGCCCAACCTGCTTCATGAAAACGCTTGGCCAATACGTTGAAATTCTTTGCATCCTTTGTTTCGATGCCAATCAGCACCGAACCGAAATTGCGGGCCGACTTCTTCAAGTATTCGAAACGGGCAATATCGTCATCAGGGCCAAGCAGCCCGAGGAAATCCCGCAACGCTCCGGGACGCTGCGGGAAGCGGAAGACAAAATATTTCTTCAGTCCCTCGAACCGCAATGCCCTTTCCTTGACGTCCGGCAACCGTTCGAAGTCGAAATTGCCGCCGGAGACCACGACAATGATCGTCTTGCCCCGGATCTCCTTACGCGGGAAGTCCTTGAGCGCATCGATGGCGAGCGCGCCGGCCGGCTCCAGCACGACGCCCTCGATGTTCAGCATTTCAATCATCGTCGCGCAGAGGCGGTTCTCGGGGATGAGCCGAACCGAGTCAGGCGTGAAGTCCTTGAGATGGCGAAAAGGCTCCCTGCCGATTTCGGCAACCGCCGCTCCGTCGACGAAGGTATCGACCGCTTCGAGCTTGACCCGCTTTCCCGCGCGCAAGCTGTCAGCGAGGCTCGGGGCGCCTGAAGGTTCGCAGAAAATGAACCGCGTATCGCGTTCCTGGTCGGCGAAATAGTGGGTCACGCCAGCGGCCAGTCCGCCACCACCAACCGGCAGCAGGATCATGTCGGCACTGCGCCCCTGCGGCAACTGGCCGGCAATTTCATAGCCGACGGTCGCCTGCCCTTCGATGATGTCCTTGTGATCGAAGGGCGGCACCATATGAGCGCCCGCCGATTCGGTGAACTCCTGCGCGGCGCGATAGCAGGCATCGAAGAAATCGCCGACCAGCCTGATCTCCACGAATTCGCCGCCAAACAAACGCGTCTTGTTGATCTTCTGCTGCGGCGTGGTGACCGGCATGAAGACCACGCCCTTCTTGCCGAAGTGCCGGCACACAAAGGCGAAGCCCTGCGCGTGATTGCCGGCGGAGGCGCAGACGAACAGTTCGGCGGCGTTGCCGGCGGCAAGCGTCTTGCGAAAGAAATTGAAGGCGCCGCGAATCTTGTAGGAACGGACCGGCGACAGATCTTCCCGCTTCAAAAAGACATGGGCGCCGGTCTTGCGCGACAGATAGCTGTTTTCCTGCAACGGCGTTTCCGGAAACAACTCGCGGATAGCCTGTGCAGCGCGTGCCACGCCATCGGAAAAACTCGTCATTGCAATCCTTTCGTGCCCTTGCGCGGGGCGTCTGGCGCCCGTTTTCGGGCGCGCCAGACGAGCGCAGCCTATTGCATATTCAAGCGGATGACGCCACTGTCCGCCGCCTCCGTCTCCAATGATCGGTGGCGGACCGCGTCAGCAGGGGTTGCAACTTCACCGTGAATAGAGCCGCCGTTCGCGCTGCGATCCACGTCGCTTCGATTTTTGCAATCTATCTGTCAGCGGCAATGCTGATTCCGGCGGCGGTCGATCTTTATTACGGCAATGACGACTGGAAGGTTTTCGGGTTCTCGGCGATGTTCATGGGCGGGCTTGCAATGTCGGTCGCCCTTGCGACACAGGGCAACCCGCCTCCCGCCACGACGCGCTTCGGCTTTCTGCTGGTCAACCTCTTGTGGCTCACCATGGGGCTTGCCGGCACTGTGCCGTTCCTTGCGTCGTCGCTGGATATGAGCCTGGCCGACGCAGTATTCGAATCGGTTTCGGGTATCACCACCACCGGCTCGACTGTCATCAACGGGCTCGACACCGCCCCTCCTGGCATCCTGATGTGGCGCTCGCTACTGAGCTTCATGGGCGGCCTCGGCGTCATCGCGCTCGGCCTATTCTTACTGCCATTCCTCAATATCGGCGGCATTTCCTACTTCAAGATCGAGTCGTCCGATATCGAGGATCGCCCGTTCGAACGCTTTCAGACATTCACGGTAAGCCTGATCAGCATCTATACGGCGCTCGTCGTTGCCTGCGCCATTTGCTACACGGCCGCGGGCATGGAGGGTTTCCACGCGATCAATCACGCAATGGCGACGGTAGCGACTGGCGGCTTTTCCACTCATGACACCTCGTTTCTGCGCTATGCGGACAATCCGGCCGTGCTGTGGACGGGCACTATCTTCATGTTCATCGGCGGCCTGCCGTTTTCGATCATGATTCTGTTTGCCATCCGTGGCCGCTTCGAGGCGCTGCGCGATCCGCAGATCAAGGTCTACGCAGGCTACTGCGTCGCCTTCGCACTGGCGATCGCGATCTATCTGCGGATCAAGGCTGGTGTGCCGTTTTTCGAGGCGCTGACGCAGTCGGCCTTCAATTTCACGTCGGTGATCACCACAGCCGGTTTCGCCAGTCAGGACTACACCGCGTGGGGGCCGCTGGCGGTCGTCTGCATCTTCGTCGCGATGTTTCTGGGCGGTTGCTCAGGCTCGACCACCGGTGGCATCAAGGCCTATCGCTTTCTGGTCGTGTTCGAACTTCTGGCGAACGGCCTGCGTCGCCTCATCTATCCCAATACCGTCCTTCCGGTTCGCTACGGCGAACGCACGGTGCCAGACGACATGCAGCGCGCCATCGTTCTGTTCATCTCGTCATTTTTCATTCTCTGGGCGGCGATAACCGTTCTGCTCGGGGCGACAGGACTGGATTTCATCACGGCGGTCACAGGGGCTCTCACCTCGCTTACCAATGTCGGCCCAGGTCTTGGCCCGATCATCGGCCCGGTCGGCAATTTCTCGTCGGTTCCGGACGCCGCCAAATGGATATGCGCGGCCGCCATGCTGCTCGGACGCCTGGAGATCCTGGCTGTCCTGGTAGTCTTCACACCGACCTTCTGGGGTCGCTAGAGCGATCTTAAGGCAACACACCGGCGCAAATCGGTCAGTCGGAACTGCAACCTGCTGGACCCTCTGTTCGCCAGGCCGTATCAGAGGTAGAAAAGCGAAGACAGCCGGCGGGCAGATGATGTTTCGAGTTTTGTCAGTCAGGTTCGGCATTGTCGCACTCGCCCTCCTTGTCGGAGGTTGCGCCGGGCAGGCGACCCACGAACTCCTCGGCAATTCGGCAACGCAAGCGCCCGCGAGCGCGATCGCCGGTCGGCACGAAATCTTCGTCGCCACCACTCGCGCCAAAGCCTCGAACCCCAAGGAAGTCTACGCAGGCGAACGTTCGCCAAGCGTTACGTTCGCGCGGGTGGGAATGACCGTGCCAGCGATCCACAAAACCGGCGCCATCGAGCGCCGCAAAAAAGGACAGCGCGTCGATCCAGCGAAGTATTTCACGGCCGACTCCATTACCACTTTCAATAGCGCTCCGGCATTCTCGAACGCGCTGCGCGCCGACATCGCCGCCAAAGGCGGGCGGGCGCTGGTTTTTGTTCATGGCTACAACACGGCCTTCGACAGTGCCGTCTACCGGCTGACCCAGATCGCGCACGACGCCGGATATTCCGGAACGCCGGTGCTGTTTTCCTGGGCCTCGGGCGGCAGGATCTCCGACTATGTCTACGACACCAACAGCGCCACCGCCGCCCGCGACGCCCTTGAGGAAACACTGCGCCTCGTCGCCAAGTCGGGCGCCAAACGCGTCGACGTGATCGCCCATTCCATGGGAAACTGGGTCACGGTGGAGGCCTTCCGTCAGCTCGCAATCACCGACGACCGCGATCTCGGCGGCAAGCTCGGCGATGTCGTCCTGGCTTCGCCGGACATAGACGTCGATGTTTTCAAGAGCCAGATGCGCCGCTACGGGAAGCCGAACAAGCCGTTTTTCCTGTTTCTTTCCGGCGATGACCGCGCGCTGGAACTGGCGCGTTTTATTGCCGGCAACAAGCCGCGGCTTGGCGGCTACAACGATGCCGCCGATATCGCCAGCCTTGGCGTCACCGTCGTCGACCTGACCAAGGTTTCGGCGGGCGATCGTCTGCATCATTCGAAATTTGCCGACAATCCGGCGCTCATCACGTTGCTCGGCGACAAGCTGCGCGAGGACGACGATCTCGACACAGACGAGAACGAGGTTGGCAATCGGATCGGTTCGCTGGCAGGCGGTATAACCCAGACGATTACTTCGGCCGCCGAAATCGTCATTACGACGCCATTCGAGGTGCTTAACGTCGTAATCGGCGGTGCGAACTAGCTCGCAAGATCATTGGATTCTTGGTCAAAATCCCCATCCATGTATTGCGCTTGACAGACAAAGTCTTGTCGCCTTCCATGTCTGTGTCAGGTCTTTGCGAACACCGACCGGATAGATCAAAAAAACGCGACTGCAGGCGCGGCCGCTTGGGAAGAGGGTCATAAGCCCACCCGCAAAAGGGAGGAATTCATTATGAAGAAGCTTTGGGCGGCACTGGCCGCCGCTACCCTATTTGCCCTGTCCTCCGGCGCGGGCGCGGCGGACTATCCGGAGCGCACCATTACCTTCGTCGTGCCCTTCTCCGCCGGCGGCCCCACCGACACGGTAACAAGGCTGGTTGCCGAGGCCATGTCGAAGGACCTTGGCCAGCAGGTTCTCGTCGAGAATGTCGGCGGCGCCGGCGGCACTCTAGGTGCTGCCCGCGTGGCCAACGCCGAACCGGATGGTTACACGCTGCTTCTTCATCACATCGGCATGGCAACAAGCGCCACCCTCTACCGCAAACTTCCCTACGACACGCTGAACGCCTTCGAATATGTCGGGCTGGTCACCGACGTACCGATGACCATTGTCGCGCGAAAGGACCTGGAGCCCACCGATCTCAAAGGCCTGATCGAATACGCCAAGGCCAACAAGGATACGGTTACGGTCGCCAATGCCGGGATTGGTGCGGCCTCGCACCTGTGCGGCATGATGTTCATGAGCGCCATCGAAACGTCGCTGGTGACCGTGCCCTACAAAGGCACCGGCCCGGCCATGACCGACTTGCTCGGCGGCCAGGTGGACATCATGTGCGACCAGACCACCAACACCACCAAGCAGATCCAGGCCGGCACGATCAAGGCCTATGCGGTCACCTCGGCCAAGCGCCTCGACGTGCTGCCCGATGTGCCGACTGCGGAAGAAGCCGGCCTGCCTGGCTTCCAGGTGGGTATCTGGCATGGCGTCTATGCGCCAAAAGGCACGCCGGCCGAAATCACCGAACGCCTGTCGAAGTCGCTGCAACTGGCGCTCAAGGACCAGAACGTCGTCGACCGCTTCGCGGAACTGGGAACCGCGCCTTCCACCGAGGCGGAAGCGACGCCAGATGGCCTGAAGAGCAAGCTCGAAAGCGAGATCGCGCGCTGGAAGCCGGTCATCGAAGCAGCGGGCGTCTACGCCGACTGAGACTGCGGGCAGGCCGGGCATGAGTTCCGGCCTGCCGGTCTTTTCGGGAACGTCATGAGACGGCCCGAGCGGCTGTGGAGACGCGACGCTGATGAAACCTTTCTCCATCGATCCTACCAACGGCCTCTGCGGTGGCCTGTTCATCGCGCTTGGCCTCTTCTTTGCCGTGCAGTCACTGGGGCTTGAACTCGGCACGGCGTTTCGCATGGGGCCGGGCTATTTTCCGCTGCTGCTTGCCGGCATACTGACCGTGCTTGGAGCGATCATTCTGGTGCAGGCGATGCGCGTCGGCAGCGAACCGATCGGGCCGGTCGCATGGCGCGGCATACTGCTCATTCTGGCCGCACCGATCTTCTTCGGACTAACCGTACGCGGCCTGGGTTTCGTACCCAGCCTCTTTTGCACGGCGCTGATCGCTTCCTTCGCATCGAGCCGCATGAAGCCGCTGACGGCGCTGGTCATCGCGGCAGCACTCACGCTGTTTTCGGTTGCCGTTTTCAGCTATGCGCTCGGCCTTCCCTTCCAGCGCTTCGGCCCTTGGGTATGGCTCTAGGTCGCCGCCATGGATCTGTTCGACAATCTCGCGCTTGGATTTTCGACCGCTACCTCGCTATGGAACCTGTTGTTCTGCCTGGTCGGCGTGCTGCTCGGCACTTTGATCGGCGTTCTGCCGGGCATCGGCGCCACGGCAACCATCGCCATGCTGTTGCCGATCACCTTCCAGCTCGAGCCTGTCTCCGCCTTGATCATGCTGGCCGGCATCTACTACGGAGCGCAATATGGCGGCTCGACCACGGCGATCCTCATCAACATGCCGGGCGAATCCTCCTCGGCCGTCACCGCGATCGATGGCTATCAGATGGCGCGAAACGGCCGCGCCGGCGTGGCACTGGCGATTGCCGCGCTCGGTTCGTTCTTTGCCGGCACGGTGTCGACTTTTCTCGTCGCGATCTTCGCGCCGCCGCTAACGGTGATTGCGCTCAAATTCGGCGCAGCAGAGTATTTTTCGCTGATGGTCGTCGGCCTGGTCTCCTCGATCGCGCTTGCGCATGGCTCGGTGCTGAAGGCGCTGGCAATGGTGGTGCTCGGCCTGCTTCTAGGCCTTGTCGGCACAGACATCTACACAGGAACACCGCGCTTCACGCTCGGCATCCGGGAATATGCCGACGGGCTGAATTTCGTGGCAGTCGCCGTCGGCGTTTTCGGCATCGCCGAAATATTGCGTAATCTGGAGAATGAGAGGGAACGTTCGGTTCTCATGGCCAAGGTCAGCGGCCTGATCCCGACTCGTGACGATTTCAAGCAGATGGTGGCACCCGTTTTGCGCGGCACCGTCCTTGGCTCAGCGCTTGGCATTCTTCCCGGCGGCGGTGCGATCCTCGCGGCCTTCGCCTCCTACACGGTCGAAAAACGCGCCTCGAAAAAGCCGGAGGAGTTCGGCCATGGCGCGATCGCCGGCGTTGCCGGTCCGGAATCCGCCAACAATGCCGGCGCCCAGACTTCGTTCATTCCGCTGCTGACGCTTGGCATCCCCGCCAATCCGGTGATGGCGCTGATGATCGGCGCGATGATCATCCAGGGCATCGTTCCCGGCCCGAACGTGGCGACCGAGCAGCCAGCGCTGTTTTGGGGCATCATTGCTTCGATGTGGATCGGCAACCTGATGCTGGTGGTGCTCAACCTGCCGCTTATCGGGCTGTGGGTGAAGCTGCTCACCATTCCCTATTATGTGCTGTTTCCGATCATCATGGCGTTCTGCTCGATCGGCGTTTACAGCGTGAATACCAATGTGTTCGACCTGTACTCGGTCGCCTTCTTCGGCTTCATCGGCTATGTGCTGGTCAAGCTGCGCTGCGAGCCGGCGCCGCTGCTGCTCGGCTTCGTGCTCGGGCCGCTGCTGGAGGAGAATTTACGCCGCGCCATGATTCTTTCACGCGGCGATCCCACCACCTTCTTCACGCGGCCGATCTCGGCAACGCTGCTGTTGATTTCGCTGGCGGTGCTGGTCATCGTCTTCCTGCCCAGCATCAGCAAGAAGCGCGAAGAGGTCTTCCAGGAAGAAATCTAGCATCCCCAATATGCCGGCTTGGCGCGTTCGCACTTGCAATCCGGCGCGCGTGCATTACCAGTGGCGCTCACGCGGACGTGGCGGAACTGGTAGACGCAAGGGACTTAAAATCCCTCGGAGTAATCCGTCCGGGTTCGATTCCCGGCGTCCGCACCATATTCGAGGCTTATTGTCCTCGCATATCACGCATCTTCCTGATGGAGTTTGCATGACGTCCCAGCTTTTCACTCCGATCAAACTCGGCAATCTCGAATTTCCCAACCGGATCGCCGTCGCCCCGATGTGCCAATATTCGGCGGATGACGGCTCGGCGAGCGACTGGCATCTGCAGCACTGGATGAATCTTGCCATGTCGGGCGCAGGCATGGTGACGGTGGAGATGACCGACGTCGAGCGGCGCGGACGCATCACGCATGGCTGTCTTGGTCTCTACTCCGATCACAACGAAGCCGCCGCCAGGCGAGCCCTCGATGCGGCAAGGCGCGTCGCCCTGCCCGGCACGAAATTCGGTGTCCAGCTCGCCCATGCCGGCCGCAAGGCTTCAAGGCATCGTCCTTGGGAAGGTGGCGGCGCGCTCGGCCCCGACGAAGACCCTTGGCCGATTGTCTCGGCTTCGGCGGTCGCCTTCGACGAGGAGGGCTGGCAGGAGCCGCAGGAATTGGACGAAGCCGGCATTCAGGGCGTTATTGCCCATTTTGCCGCGGCAGCCGAACGCGCGGCGCGCGCTGGCTTCGATTTTATCGAGCTACATTCGGCGCATGGCTATTTGCTGCACCAGTTCCTGTCGCCGCTTTCCAACAAGCGCACCGACAAATGGGGCGGTTCGCTGGAAAACCGCATGCGTCTGCCCATCGAGGTTGCGAAAGCGGTCGCCAAAGCCGCGCCTGATCTGATGCTGGCGGCTCGCATCTCGGTCACGGATTGGGTCGAAGGAGGCTTTGCGGTTGAAGACGGAATCGCCATCGCCAAGGCTTACAAGGCGGCAGGCGCGGCTTACATCTGCTGTTCGAGCGGCGGCAACTCGCCACTCCAGAAAATTCCGTCCGGACCCGGCTATCAGGTGCATCTGGCGACCGCTGTCCGCGAAGGCGCGGAAATCCCGACGCGGGCAGTCGGCATGATCGACGATCCGTATCAGGCCGAAGCAATTATCGCCGAAGGCAAGGCGGACATGGTGGCGGTGGCGCGCGCTCTGATTGCCGATCCGCGCTGGCCTTGGCGTGCGGCGGCCACGCTCGGCCAGGAGTTCCACCCTGCCCCGCAATTTGCGCGCGCGGCACCTTTCATGCAGCGCTGGACGCAAGCCACGCGCTAGTCGCAAAAATGGGCGGCCTTTCGACCGCCCATTCACAAGGCCACGTCTTTCCAGTCCGTTATGCAGCTTCCTTGGCAGCGTTGGCCCCTTTGCCATGCAGGCGAATGGCGATCTCGGCCACGCGCTTGCCCTGGAAGTGGGCGCCTTCCAGCTCCTGGGCCGAAGGCTGGCGGGAGCCGTCACCATCGGACGTAGTGGTCATGCCGTAGGGCGCACCGCCGCGCACCACATCGTTGCCCATCTGCCCCTGATAGGCATAGGACAGCGGCACGATGACCATGCCGTGGTGCTGGAGATGAATCTGCGCGTTGATCAGCGCCAATTCCGCTCCGCCGTGCTGGGTGGCGGTGGAGACCATCACCGAGCCGACCTTGTTGAGCAGAGCGCCCTTGGCCCAGAGCGGACCGGTCTGATCGAGGAAGTTCTTCATCTGCGCAGCCATCGTGCCATAGCGCGTGGCGGTGCCGATGATGATGGCGTCGTAGTTTTCCAGCTCGAGCGGATCGGCGATTGGTGCTTCCTGGTCGAGTTTGTAGAAGGCAGCCTTGGCGACAGCCTCGGGAACCAGTTCGGGAACCCGCTTGATTGTCACATCGGCACCGGCTTCGCGCGCACCTTCGGCGGCAGCCTTAGCCATCTGCTCCATGTGACCCCAACTCGAATAATAAAGCACCAGAACTTTTGCCATTTACACGTCTCCTTGAGAAGAAATTCGAAGGCGGGGAGCAAGCCTCGCAACTCGCAAAGCTATGTAAGAGGCGTGTCGTTCATTGGATATGGCTAAATTGCCGACAGATCGTTCACAGTTTGACGACCATTGCCCGAGGCTTCGCGTCAGGCTATTTCACGGAAATCCTGTTCGTTCGGAGCATGCCATGACCGAAATCGTCACCGCCGCAATGATCGTGATCGGCGATGAGATTCTGTCAGGCCGAACGAAGGACCGCAATATCGGCCACCTCGCCGATATCATGACCGCCATCGGCATCGACCTGAAGGAAGTGCGCGTCGTTCCCGACGAGGAGGACGAGATCGTCGCGGCGATCAACGCCCTGCGTAGCCGCTATACCTATGTCTTCACCACCGGCGGCATTGGCCCGACGCATGACGACATCACCGCGGATTCAGTCGCCAAGGCGTTCAATGTGCCGTGCGAATATGACCCTCAGGCCTTGGACATGATGCGGGCGAGCTACGCGGCGCGCGGCCTGGAGTTCACCGAGGCGCGCATGCGCATGGC
The DNA here is from genome assembly GCF_047739745.1 of Borborobacter xinjiangensis. Classification (NCBI taxonomy): domain Bacteria; kingdom Pseudomonadati; phylum Pseudomonadota; class Alphaproteobacteria; order Hyphomicrobiales; family Phyllobacteriaceae; genus Borborobacter; species Borborobacter xinjiangensis. The sequence continues at coordinate 85,117 of NZ_JBLLVA010000019.1, forward strand.
CCGCATGCCCCGCGGCTCTGACCATATCGCCAATCCGGTTTCGCTGGCTCCCGGTTTCCGCATCGGCAATGTTCATGTGATGGCTGGCGTGCCGTCGATCTTCCAGGCCATGCTCGACAATGTGGTGCCGACGCTGAAGACCGGCGCGAAACTCTTGTCCGTGACCGTGCATTGTCCGTTCGGCGAAGGCACGATCGGCGGCCCGCTCGGCGAAATCCAGAAGCGCCATCCCGACACCATCATCGGCTCCTATCCGCAATACCGTGACGGAACCTTTTCCACCGAGCTCGTTGTGCGCTCACGCTCCGTGGCGGCGCTGGAGGCGGCACGCAGCGACGTGGAGACTATGGTTGCGGGTTTCGTCAAGGTGAGCTGACCCACGGGAGCATTTCGTGCGAAACCACGAAAAACGTGATAGAAATGCCTCCTGCGACGACTGATTTCGCATCAGGGAGGCTGACATGCCGTTCAAGACCATCGTTGCGATCATTCAGGGAATGGAAGACGCCGAGCGCGTCGTCGATTGCGCCCTCTCATTTGGAAAGCGCTTTCGCAGCCATCTGGTCGGTGTGCATGCGGAGGTGCTGCCGGTTGCGTACACATCGGCCATCGGCTTTCCCGACACTGACTTCCTGCAAGCCGCTGCCGAGATGAACAAGGAGAGGGCCGAGAAGATCGAGGCCGCCTTCAGAAAGCGCATGAGGGATGCCGGGCAGTCCTTCGAATGGCGCAATCTCGAAAACGCCACCAGCGACAGCGTCCATTCGGGAATCGCAAGCGCGCGCTGCGCCGATCTCGTCATCGCCGCCCAGCGCAACCCTCACGCGGACTCGACCGAGACCGCCGATCTCGATGCGCTGCTCTATGAATCGGGACGGCCGGTGCTAGTCGTGCCGCATGACGGTCCCTCGCACAGCAGCTATCGCCGCATTGTCGTTGCCTGGAACGGCAGCCGCCAATCCGCCCGCGCTGCCTTCGATGCGCTGCCGCTGATCCAGGAGGCCGAACATACGGAGGTGTTCGTAATCGATCCTCCGGAAGACAGCGAGCACGACCCCGAGGCCTCCGGCACCGAAATCGCCGCCGCACTTGCCCGTCACGGTGCCGATGTGACGGTTGCATCCGAAACGTCGAGCGGCCGTTCGGCCGACCAGGTGTTGCAGGCCCGCATTACCGCCACCGGCAGCGACCTTCTCGTTCTCGGCGCCTACAGCCATTCCTGGCTACGCCAGCTCCTGTTCGGCGGCCTCACGCGCTCCGTCCTGCAATCGATGCCGATAGCGACTTTCATGTCGCGCTAAACCCGATTTCTGCGGAAAGGCTTGCCATATGCCTGCCTTTCCGGCTAATTGCGCCCGCATTCCGCAATTTTCGCGCAACCCTGATGCGCCACTGGAGTGCCGAGCGCCATGTCCCTTCCCGATAAGGCTTTTCCCGTTTCCTGGGACCAATTTCACCGCGATGCGCGGGCACTCGCCTGGAGGCTCGCCGGGGTCAACGGCCAATGGAAGGCGATCGTCTGCATCACGCGCGGCGGATTGGTGCCGGCGGCGGTCATATCGCGCGAGTTGGGGATAAGGCTGATCGAAACGGTCTGTGTCGCCTCTTATCACGACTACGCGTCGCAGGGGCAGTTGCAGGTGCTGAAGGAAATCACGCCCTCATTGCTTGAAGGAGACGGGCAGGATGTTCTCATCGTCGATGACCTGACCGACACCGGCAAGACGGCGGCGATCGTGCGGGCGATGATGCCCAAGGCCCATTTTGCGACCATCTACGCCAAGCCGAAAGGCCGCCCGCTGGTCGACACTTTCGTCACCGAAGTTTCCCAGGACACATGGATCTATTTTCCATGGGATATGGGCTTCACCTACCAGAAGCCGATTTCCGACGACCGGGGCGGCTGATCCCCTCCGTTCCGCTGGCAATCGGCAGTTCGCTTCCTATATCAGGCAGGCGGCCGTGTGCTGCCTTGATTGACGCAACTGCGTAGCAGCCGCGGCCGGAATCGTTCGTAGTTGATAGAATTTTTACTATTATTGCCAATAATTAACCGTAAAATTCGTGAGGCGGCAAACGAATCGGAGACAGAAAGACGAGCCTCGATGCTTATCAGCCACGCCACACGAAATTGCATTACGGAGCAGATACGACGCCTTTTCGGCGGGACGCCTCCTCGCGTTCAGGTTGCGGCCCTGCCCTGGCGCCAGCGGGAAGGCGGCATCGAGATCATGCTGATCACCAGCCGCGATACCGGACGTTGGGTTCTCCCGAAGGGCTGGCCGGAAGCAGGCGAGCAGCTTTTCGAGTCCGCTGCACGCGAGGCGGCGGAAGAAGCCGGCATCTCCGGTGAGATGGCCCACATCGAAGCCGGACGCTATTTCTATGGCAAAGTCCTCGATTCGGGCATGGAGCGGCGCTGCGAGGTGCTTGTATTTCCAATGGAGGTCGACCACGCCGCCGACGACTGGCCGGAAAAGGACGAGCGCCACCGCGAATGGTTTCCGGCGGCTGAGGCATCCCGGTGCGTCAGGGAGCAGGATCTTGGCGAACTTATCGCCCAATTCGGCGCGAGCCGAAACAAGACCGCTACCTGACGACCTGAACTCTCGGTCTCGCTGTCTGGTGACTGTCATGGCCGATGGTTTCCAGGATGAGTGACGGCGTCCGCTCCAAGCACACGCTCGACAAGGACCTTGCCCGACTTTCGGAAATCGAGGAGGCAACCGGCGTCGTTGCGCGCGGGCTGATCGCGCCGGGCCTCGGGCTGCTTTTCCTGATGCTCGCGGCGTCTGCCGCTTCGATCTATGTGTTTGGCGAACCACGCGCGGTGATCGTCATCATCGCAGCCGCGATCGCCGCCTATCTGGCGATGAACATCGGCGCCAATGACGTCGCCAACAATGTCGGCCCTGCGGTCGGAGCCGGGGCGATGACCATGGTCGGCGCGCTCGGCATTGCCGCAATCTTCGAAATCGCCGGTGCGCTGATTGCCGGCGATGCCGTGGTGGCCACGATTTCGACCGGGCTTATTCGGTCCTCTGCCATCTCCGATCCGGCGGTGCTGATCAGGTTGATGCTGGCGGGCCTCGTCGCCTCCGCGCTCTGGATCAATTTCGCCACGTGGATTGGCGCGCCGGTTTCGACGACGCATTCGATTGTCGGCGGCGTGGTAGGCGCCGGAGCTGCAGCGGCCGGCCTCGGCGCCGTCGATTGGCCCTCCGTCATAATAATTGCGACGGTCTGGATTCTCGCGCCGCTGCTGGGCGCGCTTGTGGCCATCGCCTTTCTGGCCTTCGTCAAAACGGCGATCATTTACCAGGACGACAAGATTGCTGCGGCGCGACGATGGATACCTGTGCTGACTGCATTGATGGCCGGGTCCTTCGCCGCCTACCTCGTAACCAGGCTTTTCGCCGATTCCGGTTGGCAGGTGGCCACAGCGATCGGGCTTGCCTGCTTCGCCCTCACCTGGGTCGCCTCGAAAAGCTCTGTCGGCCGGCAGTCGCGAGGCATGGAGAACCGCAACCGCTCGCTGCGGCGCCTGTTTCGATTGCCCTTGATAGGCTCGGCCGCGCTCCTCTCCTTTGCCCACGGCGCCAACGACGTTGCCAACGCGGTTGGGCCGCTGGCGGCGATCGTGCATGCCGCCTCGCGGAGCGAAGTGGCGGATGTCGTCGACATTCCGCTGTGGGTGATGGTGATTGGGGCGTTCGGCATCTCCTGCGGGCTTCTGCTCTACGGCCCCAAGCTCATCCGCATTGTCGGCAGCGAAATCACCAAGCTCAATCCCATGCGCGCCTTCTGCGTGGCGCTGGCGGTCGCCATCGTGGTGATTGTCGCATCCTGGTTCGGCATGCCGGTCAGTTCGACCCACATCGCTGTCGGCGCGGTTTTCGGCGTCGGCTTCTTCCGGGAATGGTACAATACCCATTCCGCACATCGACGTGCCTATATGCAAAGGAGGCGAAAGCTCCGAGCGGCGGCACAATCTGAACCCGAGACGGAGGAAGACGCGGAGAACGATCGGCCGCGCAAGCTGCCGTCCCGTGAGGAAATCAGGCGTCGGCGGCTGGTTCGCCGTGCCCATTTCACCACGATCGTTACCGCCTGGGCCACGACCGTACCGGCGGCGGCCATTTTGGCAGCGCTTCTGTTTGCGGTTTTCGGTGCGCTCGCCTGACGGCAACAGCTACCGAGCCCGGCGCTCGTTCTCCCCGTTATCCACACATGTGGCACACAAGATATTGAGGTCATAAAACTTCCGGAAACGAATCCTTGACGGCGAAAACCGAGTCGCCTCATATGGATCACGTGCTCTTGTTTAGGGCGTGGCCGGCGGGTTTCCGGATCGGTCTTTCTCCCGGATTATCAAGTGTTTTGGCGAGCTCGGCCGTTCTTGCGGCTGGCGAACGCACGGGTTTTCGCGGGTGATTTCGTCGCGTGGCACGACTGTGTGACACTGGAATAAATTTGTTGTTAACACTATATTTGGTGTTTGCGAGGAGGCTCCATCGCTAGGTAATGTGATCCTCCCTCGCCAGAGGGAATCACGACCGAGTGTTGGAAGGGGTTTTCGGTTCGACCGGAGAGGGCCGTCGGCCGCGGCAAGCGGCGAAGGCGGGCGACGCGGCGGAACCGAAGATCGGGGCGCCGGCTTTCCGGGGGAAAGCCGGTATTTGAATGGCGCGCGCCTTCATGCGGAAACTGCGAGGGTTTCCTGTGGATAGGTGCTATATGTAGGGACCGAGGACGGACAAATGCGCATCGAACGTCGTTTCACCAGGGACGGACAGTCGGCATATGCGGAGGTCGAATTCCGCAAGGCGCTGAGTGAGATCAAGAATCCGGACGGTTCGGTGGTGTTCCGGCTTGACGATATCGATGTGCCGGCGCAGTTCAGCCAGGTTGCGGCCGATATCCTTGCCCAGAAATATTTCCGCAAGGCCGGCGTGCCCGCCCGCCTCAAGAAGGTCGAGGAGAACGGGGTTCCCTCCTTCCTGTGGCGTTCCGTGCCCGATGAGGTCGAGCTTGCCAAGTTGCCGGAAGACCAGCGCTATGGCTCGGAAACCGATGCTCGCCAGGTTTTCGACCGGCTCGCCGGCACCTGGACCTATTGGGGCTGGAAGGGCGGTTATTTCAAATCCGAGGCCGACGCCCTCGCCTTCCGGGATGAACTCGCCTACATGCTCGCCACGCAGCGCGTCGCGCCGAACAGCCCGCAATGGTTCAACACTGGCCTGCATTGGGCCTATGGCATCGACGGCCCGGGCCAGGGCCATTTCTACGTCGATCCGTTCACCGGCAAGCTGACCAAGTCGAAGTCCGCCTACGAGCATCCGCAGCCGCACGCCTGCTTCATCCAGTCGGTTGCCGACGACCTCGTCAACGAGGGCGGCATCATGGATCTGTGGGTGCGCGAGGCGCGCCTGTTCAAATACGGTTCGGGCACCGGCTCCAATTTTTCCTATCTGCGCGGAGAAGGCGAGAAACTTTCGGGCGGCGGCCGCTCGTCTGGGCTGATGAGCTTCCTCAAGATCGGCGATCGCGCCGCCGGCGCCATCAAGTCGGGCGGCACCACGCGCCGCGCCGCCAAGATGGTGGTGGTGGACATCGATCACCCCGACATCGAGGACTATATCGACTGGAAGGTGAAGGAGGAGCAGAAGGTCGCCTCGCTCGTCACCGGTTCCAAGATCGTCAGGAACCATCTGACGGCGATCATGAAGGCTTGCGTGAATTGCGAGGCCGGCTCCGAAGACACGCGCGGCGATTGCTTCGATCCGCAGAAGAACCCGGCGCTGAAGCGCGAGATCAAGGCGGCCAAGAAGAACGCGGTGCCGGAAAACTACATCAAGCGGGTCATTCAGTTCGCCAGGCAGGGTTATACCTCGATCGACTTCAAGACCTACGATACTGATTGGGATTCGGAAGCCTATCTCACCGTTTCCGGCCAGAACTCCAACAATTCCGTGTCGCTGAAGGACGACTTCCTGCGCGCTGTCGAGGCTGATGGCGACTGGAACCTGACCGCCCGCAAGGACGGCAAGGTCATGAAGACGCTGAAGGCGCGCGACCTGTGGGAGAAGATCGGCCATGCGGCGTGGGCCTCGGCCGATCCGGGCCTGCATTTCAACACGACGATGAACGACTGGCACACTTCGCCGGCAGCAGGTCCGATCCGCGCCTCGAACCCGTGCTCCGAATATATGTTCCTCGACGATACGGCCTGCAATCTCGCCTCGATCAACCTTTTGCCCTACCGCAATGCCGACGGCACCATCGACATCGCAGCCTATGAGCATACGGTTCGTCTCTGGACCATCGTGCTCGAAATCTCGGTGATGATGGCGCAATTCCCTTCGAAGGAGATCGCCAAGCTTTCCTACGAATACCGCACGCTCGGTCTCGGCTACGCCAATATTGGCGGCCTGTTGATGACGGCCGGCATCCCCTATGATTCGGATGAGGGCCGCGCGCTGGGCGGCGTGCTCACCGCATTGATGACCGGCATCGCTTACGCCACTTCGGCCGAAATGGCGTCCGAGCTCGGCGCCTTCCCCGATTATGACCGCAATGCCAACAGCATGCTGCGTGTCATGCGCAATCATCGCCGCGCCGCCTATGGCGACCGTGATGGCTATGAGAAGCTGTCTGTAGCACCCGTGCCGCTCAACGCTGACCACGTCTGGCAGAAGGACCTCGTCACCCATGCACGGGCCGCCTGGGACCGCGCCATCGAGCTTGGCGAGGAGCATGGCTTCCGCAACGCGCAGGCGACCGTGATCGCGCCGACCGGCACGATCGGCCTTGTCATGGATTGCGATACCACCGGCATCGAACCCGATTTCGCGCTGGTGAAGTTCAAGAAGCTTGCCGGCGGCGGTTATTTCAAGATCATCAACCGCGCCGTGCCCGAAGCGCTGCGCACGCTCGGCTATTCAGAAAGCGAGATCGCCGAGATCGAGGCCTATGCCGTCGGGCATGGCAATCTCAATCAGGCTCCGGGCGTAAACCCTTCAACGCTCAAGGCAAAGGGCTTCACCGATGAGAAGATTGCAGCCGTCAACGCGGCGTTGAAGCAGGCCTTCGACATCAAGTTCGTCTTCAACCAGTGGACGCTCGGCGCCGACTGGATCAAGGAAACTTTCGGCTTCACAGATGAGCAGCTTAACGATTTCTCTTTCGAGATCCTGCCGGCGCTCGGCTTCTCCAAGAAGGACATCGAAGCCGCAAACATCCACGCCTGCGGAGCGATGACGCTCGAGGGCGCACCCTTCCTCAAGGACGAGCACCTGCCCGTATTCGACTGCGCCAATCCGTGCGGCAAGATCGGCAAGCGTTACCTGTCGGTTGAATCCCATATCCGCATGATGGCGGCCGCGCAGCCCTTCATTTCCGGTGCGATCTCCAAGACCATCAATATGCCTAACGAGGCGACGGTCGAGGATTGCAAGGAAGCCTATATGCTTTCCTGGAAGCTGGCGCTGAAGGCCAATGCGCTCTACCGCGACGGCTCCAAACTCTCACAGCCGCTCAACGCCTCGCTGCTTGCGGATGATGATGAGGACGAAGACGATCTGATCGAGGAACTGATTGCGCAGCCGGCGGCGGCGCGGGCCGCGACCGTCACGGAAAAGATCGTCGAGCGCGTGGTCGAGCGGCTCTACCGCGACCGCGAGAAACTGCCGAACCGGCGCAAGGGCTACACGCAGAAGGCCATCGTCGGCGGCCACAAGGTTTATCTGCGGACCGGCGAATTCGATGATGGCCGTCTCGGCGAGATTTTCATCGACATGCACAAGGAAGGCGCGGCCTTCCGCGCCATGATGAACAATTTCGCCATCGCGATCTCGCTCGGTCTCCAATATGGCGTGCCGCTGGACGAGTATGTCGAGGCCTTCACCTTCGTCAAATTCGAGCCGGCGGGCATCGTCCAGGGTAATGATGCGATCAAGAGCGCCACGTCGATCATCGACTATGTGTTCCGCGAACTCGCCGTTTCCTATCTCGGCCGCACAGATCTCGCCCATGTCGACACGGACTTCTCCAACACCGCACTGGGCCGCGGCATCAATGAAGGCAAGGCCCTGCCCTTCTCCAAAGGTCTGACGCGCGGTGCCTCGCCGCTCAAGGTGGTGTCGGGTGTTGGAACCACCGATCCTAAGGGCTTTGCCGGCACGCCCGGCGCAAGCCCGAAGGTCACGACGCCGACGGCATTCTCAGGCTCCAATGTGCGCTCCATCGTCTCGGCCGCTGGTGCTGCCGCGCTTCAGGTCGCGCCCGCTTTTGCCGAGGGCGCGACCGCCTTCAAGCGCGAATTTGAAGAGGTCGCTCAGGAACAACCTGACGAGGCAGGCGCACACTCGATCTTCACCGAGGCCGCCGCCGCAGAGGCAGCGGATGCCAAGGCAATCGCGGCCGACCGCCGCATGAAGTCGATGCTGCAGGGCTATACGGGCAATTCCTGTTCGGAGTGCCAGAACTTCACCATGGTCCGCAACGGCACCTGCGAAAAGTGCGATACCTGCGGAGCCACCAGCGGCTGCAGCTGAGCAGCTCCACAGGTCTGGACTCCTGACGCGTCACTGAATCTCGCTCAACGTCAAGGTAGATTGCTCGTTCGACACACGAAGCCTGCTCACCAGACACATTAGGTCAGCAACACAACATCCGGGCGCCGCGGCGCCCGGAAGTGATCCTAGGAACAAACCGAGATCGATGGAATGCACGCTCCGACGATAGACACTGAGACGAAGACACCTGACGGCATCGAGCGCTTTCTCAATCGGTTCTGTCCGCAGCCGGAGGTGCTGATGGCTGTGTTCGCCGGATCGGCCAGACGGCTGATTTCCGTGCACGACGAAAAAATCCTCTGCGACGAAGGAGACCCCGCAGGCCGAGAGCTTCATGAAGACGCTGAAGGTCGAAGCTGTTTACCCGATGGCTTTCGAAACCTTCGACGACGTCATTGAACACCTTCCCCGCTTCATTGAGGATGTCTACAATAACCGCAGGCTCCATTCGGCGCTCGGCTATCTGAGCCCGCAGCAGTTCGAGGATCAACACATCCGGCAGACTGGCAAAACAGCAGCCTGATCATTGTCCACCCTCAGGGGCGCACTCCAAAACAGGGTCCTCATTCCACGAAAAATCACATCCCACTGCCGCAATGACATACATGAGTGCATGGAACAGGCCATCGAACAGGACCTGATTGCTGATGTCCCCAACGCCGTCGACCAGACTCAAAAGATGATGCCACTGAAGGATCTGATGGAGGAGGATCCCATCGAAGAAGCCTCCAAGCGCGAAGCCCAGCAGATAGCCTGCCCAGATGTAGGCGGCGGAGATTCGTTGGCGTTCCTGCATCTGAGATACCTGTCGCACCACTGTTTGGCCGCTTGGTCCGTGCTTAACCTTCTCCTGCTTGTGCCGACCCCGACGGCCGAAACAACTTCCGTAGTCCGACAACCTGCACGACTCGATCGAGCCTGCTTGCACCCTTCTCGAGTTCGTCAAAATCACCGCGAAGCGCCATTAGCGCATAGCGTTCCTGTTCGATCTCCCTTGCTGTCCGGAAACCGAGACGCCGCAAGATCGGCACTGGCGGGCACCATCCCTGAATGGCGTGCTGGAGGAGGAAGCCGCTGACAAGTGCCGGAAGGGCGAGCCATCTGCGGTCGGAAGTGACGCCGAGTGCGACGCCTGCAAGTGCCAGCGTGGAAGCGTTCGCCTCGATCGCTCTCTCAATATCCCATTCCCGGTCCAACTCCCCGAGACGGCGGTCGATCTGCTCGGGATGATCCGCGTAGTAGGCGATCCGGCTTTCCGTCTCCTGCCGAATTCGGCGATTGACCTCCTCTGCGGTATGCGTCGGGACTCGTTCTGCGCTGGATGGCACCATGGCGATCACCTGGATAGAGACATGTGCCTAACGTGCACCTTCAAGGGAATGTTCCGACCGCACGCTACTGAAGCGAGCTGAGCAGCAATGTGGCAGCCTTCTTGCTGATGGACTCTGCGCCTTCAGCTACCTGCATCCAGCTCGGCGATCGCCTCGTACTGGCTGAGGAAGACTCTTCCGGTGAGATCGTTTAGGAAGTGGGAGCGGTTCAGGCGATCCATGACAGGCCCCTTCACTTCGGAAAGGTGCAGGGTGATGCCAGCATCATGCAGGCGGTGGTTTATCTCCTCAAGGCTTTCAAGTGCCGAGGCATCGATGGCGTTCACGGCGGAGCACATCAAGATGACATGCTTCAGCGCCGGCCGATCGGCCACCAGCTCCGCAATGCGATCCTCCAGGTAGCGGGTGTTGGCGAAGTAGAGGCTCTCGTCGACGCGCAGCGAAAGGATATCTGGCGAGGTGATCACCTGATGCCGATCGACGTTCCGGAAATGCTCGGTCCCAGGCACTTGCCCGACGACTGCCATGTGAGGGCGGGAGGTGCGGTAAAGATGTAAGAGCAGGGACAGGAGTACACCCATCACGACACCGATCTCCACACCGAGGAATAGCGTGCCGAGTATTGTAGCGGCCATCGCCGAGAAATCGGCCTTCGAATAAGCCCACACCCGACGCACGGCGGCGAAATCGACCAGCGAAAGCACCGCCACGATGATGGTCGCGGCCAAGGTCGCCTGCGGCAGGTGTGCCAGCAAAGGCGTCAGGAACAGCGTGGCCAGGGCGATGCCGACGGCCGTGTAAATCCCTGCGGCGGGCGTTTTTGCGCCCGCGTCGAAATTGACGACGGACCGTGCGAAGCCGCCCGTGACCGGATAGCCTGCTGATATGCCCGAAGCGATGTTTGCAGCGCCGAGCCCGATCAGCTCCTGGTCGGGGATGATGCGCTGGCGGCGCTTCGCGGCAAGCGTCTGTGCGACAGAGACGGATTCGACGAATCCTATCAGGCTGATCAGGAGCGCCGGGGCAGCGAGCGCCCTGATCATCTCCAGATCGACGATCGGCAGGGCGGGCATTGGCAGCCCCTGCGGGACTGCGCCGACCAGAGGCACGCCCGCCTCATCAAGGTTCAGAGCAGTCGCGGCCATGATCGTGACAGCGACGGCAAGGACCGGACCTGCTTTCGTGGCTATGTCGGCGATGCGAGCGTTTGTCCCGAGTCCCACAAGCACCGACTTCAGCTTGAGGCGAACGAAGTAGAGGAAGGCGAGCACGCCGGCCCCTATGACCAGTGTCGCGAGGTTGGTGGCACGAAGGTTCGCGAGCAGGCTTGTCACGATCTCCGGCAGGGTATGGCCCCCGGAGGGAACGCCGAGCAGGTGCCTCACCTGTCCGGCAGCAATCAGAAGCCCCGATGCGGTGATGAAGCCGGAGATCACAGGATGGCTCAGGAAATTGGCCACGAATCCGAGCCTGAAGAGGCCCATCGCGACGAGCATCGCTCCCGAGATCAGGGCGAGCAGCGTCGCAGCGACCAGGTAGGATTCGCTCCCTTGCGCCGCGATCTCTCCGACGGCGGTCGCCGTCATAAGGGAGACGACCGCCACGGGTCCAACGGCAAGCGTCCTGCTGGTGCCGAAGATCGCGTAGGCAACGAGCGGCAGGATCGACGCGTATAGTCCCACCTCCGGTGGCAGACCAGCCAGCATCGCATAGGCCAGCGACTGCGGGATCAGCATGATCGTAACGATTACTGCCGCGAGGACATCGTTGGTGAGGGTCGAGCGCTCATACTGCCGACCCCATTCCAGGATCGGCAGATGGCGTAAAAGCCTGGTCATCGTGTAGCCTCTGAGATCTCAGGCTGTGCGGACCTGCATCCGATTGTCAGCAAGCAGACGCGCGACCCACATGCCGACGAACATGGCCGGGACGAAGGCGAGGGTTCCGGTTGCGCCCAGCCCCAGCGCGGTCAGCGCTGGTCCGGGACAGAACCCTCCGAGGCCCCAGCCGATGCCGAAAATCGCCGGGCCGGCGATTACCCGCACGTCGATGTCGTTCCTGGTCGGGAGGTGAAAGCTGCCGCCGATGACCGGCTTGTCGCGTGTCAGCACCTGTCGATAGCCGATGAAGGCGACGATTACCGCGCCTCCCATGACGAACGCCAGCGAAGGATCCCAGGTACCGAAGAGGTCCAGGAAGTTGAGCACCTTGGCTGGGTCCGCCATGCCCGAGATCACGAGGCCGACCCCGAAGAGCAGGCCGAGGGCGAGATTGACGAGGAAAGACACCTGTTCAGCCTCCGATCACGTGACGGACGAGGAAGACGGTCGCGAAAGCGGTCGCCATGAAGACACCGGTGGCGACGATAGAGCGAGCAGAAAGCCGCGACAGGCCGCAGACGCCGTGCCCGGAGGTGCAGCCATTGCCCCAGACCGAGCCGAACCCGACGAGGAGCCCTGCGGCAATCATCAGCGGAACGTTTGAGGAGACGGTCTGCTGGACGGCTTCGCCCGTCGTCACGGCAATGGCGAGCGGCGCGGCGATGAGGCCGATAACGAAGCCGAACCGTGAAAGGAACGCGCCGTCCCGGTAAGGCGGCAGGAGCCGTCCGGCGATGCCGGAGATCCCTGCAATGCGTCCTTCCAATAGCATGAGCAGGACCGCGGAGAGGCCGATCATCGTGCCTCCTATCAGGGAGGCGATTGGCGTAAACTCTGTCATTGATCGTTTCCTTGCTGAGCTTTCTCCGGAAGCTCGCAGAACATCCGGTACATTAGGCCGATGAACTCGGTGACCCGTCCGTCCGCGAGCCGGTAGAACATGTTCTTCGATTCCTTGCGGCCGACGATGAGTCTTGCTTCTCGCAGTTCGGCGATCTGCTGGGAGAGGCCAGGCTGCCGAATACCGAGCGTGTCCTCGAGATCGCGGACGGACCGCTCGCCATCCACGAGCGCACACACGATCATCAGCCGCGATGGATGTGCGAACTTTTTGAGGAACTCGGCCGCCTCACCGGCGCTCGCCACCAGATCTGCGGTCTGCGGCGCTAAGTCGAGCTTCATTGGTCATCCCATGCAGCGCCCTCGAGTGCGTCGAGCGGGAACTTCAGGTAACGCCTTCCGTTCGCCTCCGCCTCGGGCAGCCGTCCTCCGTTCATGTTCACCTGCAGCGCATGAAGGATCAGTTTCGGCATCGACAAGGTCTTGTCGCGAGCCTCGCGCACCTTCACGAACTCTGCTTCCGTCCTGCACGTCGACATGTGCGTGTTCTTTGCCTTCTGCTCGCCGACCGTGGACTCCCACAGCGGCTCGCGGTCGCCGGGCTGGTAATCATGTCCCGTGAAGATGCGGGTCTCGTCCGGCAGCGACAGGATTTCCATGATCGACCTGTAGAGGCGCGACGCGCTGCCGCCGGGAAAGTCGGCCCGTGCGGTTCCCGAATCCGGCATGAAGAGCGTGTCGTGCACGAAGGCGGCGTCGCCAATCACATAGGTGATGGATGCCAGCGTGTGTCCGGGCGAGAACAGGACCCGAGCCGGGATGTTTCCCACTTGGAAGGTCTCGCCTTCGGCAAAGAGCTTGTCCCATTGAGAGCCGTCGGCCCGGAAGTCAGGCCAGTTGTAGATGCCCTTCCAGAGCTTCTGCACCTCGATGACCTTCTCGCCGATCGCCGTTGGAGCGCCTGTCTTTTCCTTGAGGTACCGCGCCGCCGAGAGGTGGTCAGCATGCGGATGCGTGTCGAGGATCCACTCGACCTCGAATCCCTGCTCATTCACGTAGGACAGGATGGCATTCGCATTCCTGGTCGCGGTCGCCCCTGACTTCTCGTCGAAGTCTAGGACCGGATCGACGATCGCGCATTTGCGGGTTTCCGGATCGGCGACGACATACTGGACGGAGTAGGTACGCTCGTCGAAGAACCCCTTCACGAGTGGCTTGATCGTGCTCATTGCATAACTCCTGGAAGAATTCTGTCGTTTAGCGGCCGTGCGCATCGAGCCATTTGACGGCGCCGGAAAGGTCGAGGCCGACGGACTGACCAAACGGAATCACCCGGTCCTTGCTCAAGCGTCCATCCAGGACCTCGCCAATGGCGTAGAGAGTTGCGGAGCGGGTGCCAGTCTTGCAGTGCGCCAGCACCGGGCCGTCGGCTTGGGTGAGAGCCACCTGAAACGCCCGAACCTGGCTTTCACTGATCTCTCCCGCAGTCACGGGAATATTGGTGTAGGCAAGCTCCTCGCCTTCCGCGACCGAACGGTTTTCGGCGGCACTGGGCTGACCCGGCTCCTCGCCATCAGGGCGGTTGTTGATGATCGCCGCGAAACCCTGAGACTTCGCACGGCTAATGTCTTTTGCGGTGAGCTGCGGCCCGACGTGGAGCCTCTCGGATATCTGTTTCATGCGTCGACTCCTTGTGGCCTGATGCAGGAAGTTCAGACCGGATGACGCCCATGTGGGTCGGTTGCATTAAAATGCAATAGATAATCTGCAATCAGTGCGACGACCTTCTAGCTCCACTTGCGAATGTCGGCAATTGCCTTGCGGATCTGGTCAGGCTTTAAGGCACCCCTATGGAGCCTTTTACCGATCACGAAGGCCGGCGTCCCAAGCAAGGAAAGCGCACGCGCCTGGCGCTGGTTGCGAAGCAGTAGAGCATCAACATCCTCCAAATGGACGTCCAGCGCATCTCGAACCTCAGCCACGTCGACGCCCCTGTCGCGCATCGCGTTGTCAATGCGTCCGTGTGACAAGGGCACGGTGATCTCCATGACGGCCGTGTGCGCTGCTGCGTAACGGCCAAGTCGGTCGGCTGCCAGCACCATTCGCGATGCATAGCTGACCAGGTCGCCATTGATCGGCCAGTCCTTCATCACGAGCCGGATACCGCCATCCTCCTCCAGGATCTGCTTCAGGTGCGGGTGAAGGACCTTGCAGTACGGGCAGGCTGCCAGCGACTCTCTTCATAGACAAGCGCGGCGTCCTCAAACACGCGCATCTCGGTGAGATCTCGCGCGAGACATTGCAGTCGCGGCTTGGCGAGCTGCGATCCGACAACACTGAACAAGGAGACAATTGAATGCCGAACAGAAGACACCTGCTGAAGGCAACCGCCGCCGCCGCGGCGCTGCCATCGCCTGTCCTTGCCCAAGTTGAACTGACCGTCGAGGAGGTCCTGTTCGATCCGCAAATCCCGGTATTGGGAAAACCTGACGGCGACGTGACGATCGCCGAGTATTTCTACTATCAATGCCCGTTCTGCAAGCGCGGCCATCAAGACCTCATCGACGTCGTGCGTGGGGACGGGAACGTCAGACTGGTGATGAAGGACTGGCCGATTTCGGCGTCGCGTCCGTTCACGCCGCCAGCTTCGTGCTCGCTGCGGGCCACGACTACGAGAAGGCGCTTCATGCACTGATGGCGGCGACCAAGGGCCGCCTTGGCGAGGAAGATGTGGACGCCGTCTTGAAGAAGGCGGGGCTGGATCCGCAGCGCCTTCTCGCCGCCTTCAAGAAAGATCAGGACCGCATCGATGGCATTCTCGCCCGCAATATGGGTCAGGCGAACGCATTCGGGTTCGGCGGCACTCCCGCTTTCCTCGTCAACACACGGATCCACCATGCTGCGATGGACAAGCAGGCGCTCCGCGACGCGATTGCTGCTGCACGAAGCTGAGCCAATGGACCAGCACCGAGGGAACTTTGGAACGAGGACCCAGTGAACTCGTTCCGACGACCAGAGCCCGGACCAGCGTCGACAAGGAGTGCGTGCCCGTTCGCCTTCGGGATCTTTGGCATGAGGAAGTATGTCCTGGCTGCGGAAGGTGGTCGTGCAGCAATCAATAGGAGCACCCAGAATGACCTACACGATAGATCGGAAAATCGAGGGAGTGAGCTTCGAAGACGCGGTCGAGCGGACTCGCCGAGCCCTTGCTGACCAGGGTTTCGGGGTCCTGACGGAGATCGATGCGAAAGCGACCATGAAGAAGAAGCTGGACATCGAGATGGAGCCCTATTTGATCTTGGGCGCCTGCAATCCCAAGATGGCCCACCAAGCAATCGGGATGGAACCCCGGGTCGGGGCAATGTTGCCCTGCAACGTGATCTTGCGCCAGGTGGGCAATGCGGTCGAGGTTAGCGCGATCGATCCTGTCTCATCTATGATGGCGATAGAAAACGACGAGCTAAAGCGGGTGGCCGGAGAGGTGCGAGATCGCCTTTCTAAGGCGGTAGACAGTATCTGAACGCATGGAACTCGCCTGAGTGCATGAAGGCGGATTGTCTGCTCCTGGCGAATGCGATGTTAAGATTCCATGAGGCGTGAACCGCGCCCGGCGCTCTGCGAGAGTGTGGTTGCACAGATGCAATC